>CALWOK010000076.1 GCA_944383125.1 uncultured Flavonifractor sp. | reverse complement strand
TGCGGGTACCAGATACCAGGGAAGTGGGTACCCGTCTGTGCTGCCAGCTGACGGGAGAAACCTACCCGGACCTGTCCGGTCTGGAACAGCCGGTGGTGCTGCTGGGGGAGGATCTGCCCCCCTCTCTGCTTACCGGAGAAAACGGAAAAAAGGTGGCCGGTGTGGTGATGGGAGGGGGCAACCGCACCTGTCATGCTGCCATTCTCTGCGGCGCTCTGGGGGTTCCCGCCCTGATGGGGGCTTCCGGCTGGGAGGATGTGTCTGAGGGCCAGATGGTCTACCTGGATGGAGACGCCGGAGAGGGTACGCTGGTGGACAAGGGAGAGCTGGCCCGCTACCAGCAGCTGCTGGAGGACTACATGCAGCAGCAGGCCCAGCTGCTGCCCTATCTGGAGCGCCCCACCTGTACCGCAGAGGGAGAGACTATCGGGCTATACTGCAATATTTTCAGCAAGGAGACTGCTGCCAAGGCACAGTCCCTCCATGCCGACGGCGCAGGTCTGTTCCGGACGGAATTTCTGTACACCGGGCGGCCCGATCTGCCGGGAGAGGAGGAGCAGCTGGCCATTTACCGGGCTGCGCTGGAGGCCATGCCCGGCAAGCCCATTACCTTCCGCACCATGGACATCGGAGGTGACAAGCCGGTGGAAGCCCTGGAATTGGAGCAGGAACAAAATTCCTTCCTGGGTTATCGGGCCATCCGCATCTGCCTGGATCGGCCGGAGCTCTTCCGCACACAGCTGCGGGCCTTGCTGCGGGCGTCCGCCTTTGGCAAAGTGCAGATTATGTTCCCTATGATTTCGGGCGTAGAGGAGCTGCGGCAGGCCAAGGAACAGGTGGCGCTGGCCAAGCAGGAGCTGGAACAGCAGGGTCAGGCCTATGATCCGGAGGTGCCGGTGGGAATCATGGTGGAAGTACCTTCCGCAGCCGTTCTGGCAGAGGAGCTGGCAAAGGAGGCAGACTTTTTCTCCATTGGCAGCAATGACCTCACCCAGTATACCCTGGCGGTGGATCGGATGAATCCCAAGGTGGCCTATCTGTCCAATCCGCTGCACCCGGCAGTGCTGCGGCTCATTGGGTACACCATTGAAGCGGCAGCCAAGGCTGGAATCCCCTGCTCGGTATGCGGAGAACTGGCAGGGATGGAAGAGGCGGTACCTGTGCTGCTCTCTCTGGGGCTGAAAAAGTTTTCGGTCAGTCCCAACCGGGTGCTGCCGGTGCGCCGTCTGATTGCTCAGTGGAAGGCGACATAAAGACTGTCCCAACAGCGTGGGCCGTGGAAGAGAAATATGATTTTTGCCATAAAAAGGGCTTGTTGTCTGTGGAATGCAGACAACAAGCCCTTCTGATTTGCCTGGCCCAGCAGTGATGGACAGGGAAAAAAGTGGGATGGCAGCGGATGGATTGCGGCATGACGATCCATAGAAATTAGTACCGGTATCCTGTTTTTTCAAATATAAACCATATAGTTTATATTTGAAAAGTGATGGTTAGTATTTTCATATAATCGTTTAAAAAATAACTAAAAATCGTTAAAAAAGAAACTTTTTAAAACTTATTGACAAAATAAATTTCCTTGATTATACTGACGCCAACCAATGCAGGAAGACCTTCCTGACAACACACAAGGAGGATACCGCTCATGTCTACGTACTATTTTCTGCCTACCCGCAACGTGTTCGGCGAAGGGGCCGTTCAGGAAATTGGCTCTTTGCTGGGCAGTTTAAATGTCAACCATGCCATGATTGTCACCGACAAGTTTTTGGCTCAGTCCGGTATGGCGGAGTCTATCAGTAAGATTTTGGAAGGCTCCGGCATTCGCTCTGTCGTGTTTGACGGTGCCGAACCAAATCCCACCGACAAGAACGTAGAGGTGGGTGTGGCCTTTTTCCAGCAGCATGGCTGCGACTCCATCATCTCTCTGGGCGGCGGCTCCTCCCACGACTGTGCCAAGGGCATCGGCCTGGTAGCCAGCAATGGAGGCACCATCCATGACTATGAGGGCGTGGACAAAGCCTCCAAAGACGTGGTCCCCCTGATGGCCATCAATACCACCGCAGGCACCGCCTCTGAAATCACCCGGTTCTGCATCATCACCGACACCACCCGTAAGGTGAAGATGGCCATTGTGGACTGGCGTGTTACCCCCAAGATTGCCGTCAACGACCCGGTGCTTATGAAGGGGATGCCTGCCTCCCTTACCGCTGCCACCGGAATGGACGCTATGACCCACGCCATTGAGGCCTATGTTTCCACCGCCGCCAACGTACTGACCGACTCTGCTGCCCTGATGGCGGTGAAGATGATCTATCAGTATCTGCCCAAGGCAGTGGCCAACGGCGACTACATGTGGGCCAGAGATAAGATGGCCTATGCCCAGTATCTGGCAGGCATTGCCTTCAACAACGCCTCTCTGGGGTATGTTCACGCCATGGCCCATCAGCTGGGCGGCTACTATAATCTGCCTCACGGCGTGTGCAACGCCATCCTGCTGCCCTATGTGGAGGAATTTAACCTGATCGGCAACCTGAACCGTTTCCGGGACCTGGCCGAGGCCATGGGGGAAAAGGTGGACGGCCTGTCCACCGGAGACGCCGCAGCCAAGGCCATTCAGGCAATCCGTACCATCAGCAAGCAGGTTGGCATCCCCGCCAATCTGAAGGTGCTGGGGGTCAAGCCGGAGGACTTTGAGGTAATGGCTGAGAATGCCATGAAGGATGTCTGCTGTCTCACCAATCCCCGCAAGGCCACCAAGGAGCAGGTTATTGAAATCTATCGCCGGGCCTACGAAGGAACATAAATCCTATCCATCCTACTCTCTCAAACAGAACGGGCGCTTTTCAGCCGTAACAAGCTGAAAAGCGCCCGTTCTGTTTGGATCAGGCGGCAATCATCTGTGCAAACTGCCACAGCAGCTTTCCACCATAGAAGATCATAATAATGCCACAGACCAGATTGATGATCCGGAGGAGCTTATCATGGAATCGGGCGGAAAATAGAGAGATGAGAATGGTAATGCCGAAAAACCAGAGAAAAGAGGCGGAAGAGGAACCCAAAATCAGCTGGGTGCTTACACCGTCGGGATTGCCGGCGTGGAATCCCCCAAACAGTACCGTTCCGTCAATCAAAGCCTGGGGGTTGAACCAAGTGACCACACAGGCCTTTCCAGCGACCTTGGGCAGAGAAAGATCCACCTCTATGTTGTGGTCCATGGTGGGCTTATCTTTCAACAGGGTGATGCCGATCCAGATGACAATGGCGCCGCCTGCCAGCAGAATCAGCATCTGCAGCCAGGAAAACCGTTCCATCAGCACACCAATGCCAAAGAAACAGGCCAGTGCCAGGGTGATGTCAAAAAAGATCACGATCAGCGCCGTTAACAACGCCTTGTGCCGGGGTTGGGTAAGGGCAGAATTGATGACGAAGAGGTTTTGCATTCCAATGGGGGCTACATAGGCCAGCCCCAGAATCAGGCCCTGGAGATAGGGCGGAAACATGTGAAGATCAGCAGGCATACTCCATTCCTCCCAAAATTTCCTTTCCTTTTTGACCACCTGGTAGTATTATAGTACCTGTCATCGCTTTACACAAGAACGCAGAAATTTCGTACCAAGTAAGGAGAACCTGACCGCATGATGGCTACCCATGAAAATTGTCCCTGTATGGAAAGCTGCCCTTTGAATCGGGCGTTGGCCCTGATTGGAGGGAAATGGAAAATGCAGATCCTGTGTTCCCTCTTCAACAATGGCCCTACACGGTATAACCATCTGAAAAAGACCCTGGATGGGGTGTCCAATACCGTGCTGGCCCATGCGCTGCGGGAGCTGGAAGGAGACGGATTGATTACCCGGCATGAGTACCTGGAGGTACCGGTACGGGTAGAATATGAGATTACCCGGCCGGGAAAAGCCCTCATCCCCATTTTGGATCAGTTGGGAAACTGGAGTATGGCCCTGTAACAAACAATGCCGCAGGCACCAAGCCTGCGGCAGGAGAGGATGTTCAGTCTTTATGGGTTACACGGAACCGCACCCGGTTCCAGAAGGTGTTCTTTTCATAGCCTTTAGATACCCGGAACTTCCACTCGGCATCTCTGGCCCGTCGGCGGCAGACCTTTTCGTCGTGGGCCATCCAGCCCCCAGGCACCAAGGTCTGGCTCATTTTGATCTGCATTCCTGTTAATAAGAACATACGGACCTCCTTTCTGAGCTACCACAACAGCATTGGTTCCTTCTGGTTTTAACATAGCATAAACAACCAAAAAAGTCACCCGACAAAACCGCCGGTTTTGGGCAATTAGGAGAAGATATATGGTAAAAACACTGGTTTTAGCAGAAAAGCCCTCTGTAGCGAAGGAATTGGCCCGGGTGCTCGGCTGCAAGCGCTCGGGCGAAGGCTGCCTGGAGGGCGACAGGTATATTGTTACCTGGGCCCTGGGACATCTGGTAGAGCTGGCTGCCCCTGAGGACTACGACAAAGCATGGGCCAAGTGGGATCTGCTGACGCTGCCCATGCTGCCTGACAAGATGAAAACGGTGGTCATTCCCCAGTCAGGACGGCAATTCCGGGCAGTACAGGCTCTGATGCGCCGGGTAGATGTGTCTGACCTGGTGATCGCCACTGACGCCGGCCGGGAGGGGGAACTGGTGGCCCGGTGGATTATGGAAAAAGCCGGTTGGAAGAAGCCGGCAAAACGTCTGTGGATTTCTTCCCAAACCGACAAGGCCATTCAGGAGGGCTTTGCCCATCTGAAACCGGCTGCCGACTATGACAACCTGTACCACTCGGCCCGAGCCCGCAGCGTTGCCGACTGGGTGGTGGGACTCAACGTCACCCGGGCGCTCACCTGCAAATACAATGCCCAGTTGTCCGCCGGGCGGGTGCAGACCCCCACCCTGGCGCTGATTGTCGACCGGGAAGAGGAAATCCGCCGGTTTCAGCCCAAGGAGTTTTACACCCTCTGTGCAAAACTGCCTGGATTTACTGCCACCTGGCGGGATAAAAACGGGCAGGCCCGTATCTTTGACCGGACTCAGGCCGAGGCCCTGGTGGAAAAACTGGCGGGCAAAAGCGCTGTCCTCACAGAGGTCAAGCGTACCTGGAAGCAGACCCCGCCCCCGGCAGCCTACGATCTGACCGAGCTTCAGCGGGATGCCAACAAAAAGTATGCCTACTCTGCCAAGGAAACCCTGTCCATCATGCAAAACCTGTATGAGGTTCACAAAATCCTGACCTATCCCCGCACCGACTCCCGCTACCTTTCCGACGACGTGGTACCCACTTTACCTGAACGGCTGCGCAGCGTGATGATCGACCGGTATGCGCCTCTGGCCCGTCAGGTGATGGCCCACCGCCCTCTCCAGACCCGCTATCTGGTGAACAATGCCAAGGTAAGCGACCACCACGCCATCATCCCCACCGAGGAGCAGGTGGAGCTGTGGCGGCTGTCCGGCCCGGAGCAGAATATCTTTGACCTGGTGGTACGCCGGTTTCTTGCGGTACTGCTGCCCCCCTTTGAATATGAAGAGGTCACGCTCAAACTGGAGATTGGCGGTGAAACCTTCCACGCCCGTGGTAAAATCGTCAAAGAACCGGGCTGGAAGGCCGCCTATGACCGTGGATTTTCTCTGGAGGATGAGGAGTCTCCGGAGGAGGAACAGGAACAGGAGCTGCCCCAGCTCCAGCAGGGGGACAGCCTGACGGTGCAGAACCTCAAGCTCACCACCGGCAAAACCGCTCCCCCCAAGCGGTATACCGAAGCCACCTTGCTCACCGCTATGGAGCACCCCGCCGCCCAGGTGACGGATCGGGACCAGGGCAAAATTCTGGAGGAAACGGGCGGCTTGGGTACCCCCGCTACCCGGGCAGATATCATTGAAAAGCTGTTCTCTGCCTTTTATATTGAGCGTCGTGGGAAGGAGCTGGTTCCCACATCCAAGGGGGTTCAGGTGGTGGGCCTGGCTCCCGCCGACCTGCGCTCTGCCGCCCTTACAGCCCGGTGGGAAAAGCGGCTGGGGGATATCGCCCAGGGGAAGGAACAGGAGAGCACCTTTGTGGGAGAAATGCGAAAATATGCCTCCCATCTGGTGGACGAGGTCAAGGCCAGCGATGCCACCTATACCCATGACAATGTAACCCGGGAAAAATGCCCCGACTGCGGCAAATTCTTATTGAGCGTCAAAGGCAAACGTGGAAAGCTGCTGGTCTGTCCGGACCGGGAGTGTGGCTATCGCCGCTCGGTGACTCAGACCACCAATGCCCGCTGCCCCAACTGCCACAAGAAAATGGAGCTGCGGGGAGAGGGGGACAAGCAGCTCTTTGCCTGTGTGTGCGGCTACCGGGAGCGGCTCAGCGACTTCAAGAAGCGGAAGGAGAACAAATCAGCGGGAAAGGGCGATGTGCGCCGCTACCTTCAGCGCCAGGAGCAGCAGCAGGATTCCGGTACCTCCGCCATGGCTGAACAGCTGAAGAAATGGCTGGAGCAAAAGCAATGACCCACAAGACGGTTGACAGAAGGATTTCCCAGTGCTATAATCAGCCACAAGTTCATAGAGCAGTCTTCAGGGCAGGGTGAAATTCCCGATCGGCGGTAAAGTCCGCGAGCGCATATGCGCAGGATTTGGTGAGATTCCAAAACCGACAGTATAGTCTGGATGGAAGAAGACGTGAGCGGGAATGGTCCTATCCAATGTAATTGTGATCTTGATTTACCTGCCCTCACATCTGTTTTTTCAGCGCCCCGAAGGCAATTCGGGGCGCTTTTTTTGTCCCCGGACAGGGAGGGAAATCCATGAACGATCAAACCTGCATGGCTCAGGCTATTGCACTGGCAAAACGAGGATTGGGCTGGACCAGCCCCAACCCCTTGGTGGGCGCTGTACTGGTAAAAGAGGGGCAGATCATTGGTGAGGGATGGCATAAGCGGTGCGGCGGACTTCATGCAGAACGGGAAGCCCTGGCAGCCTGTACCGAACATCCGGCAGGCGCCACCCTGTATGTCACCCTGGAACCCTGCTGCCATCAGGGGCGGCAGCCTCCCTGCACACAGGCCATCCTGGAAGCGGGAATCTCCCGGGTGGTGATCGGGTCCCGGGACCCCAACCCCTTGGTCCACGGCAAAGGGGCTGCTCTGCTGCGGCAGGCCGGGGTACAGGTGGAGGAGGACTTCATGCGGGATGCATGCGACGCACTCAACCCGGTGTTTTTCCACTACATCACCCATAAACCCCCCTATGTAGCCATGAAATATGCCATGACCGCCGATGGTAAAATTGCCTGTCACACCGGTCTGTCCCAGTGGGTAACAGGTACTGCCGCCCGTTCCCATGTCCATACCCTGCGCCATCGGTACCGCGGCATTCTGGCAGGCATTGGAACGGTGCTTCAGGATGATCCTCAGCTGACCTGCCGGATGGAAGGGGGGCGCAATCCGGTGCGGATTGTGTGTGACTCCCAGCTGCGCATTCCGCTGGATGCCAAACTGTGCCGCACTGCCAAAGAGGTACCTACCCTTGTGGCCTGTGCCTCCTCCCCGCCGGGCAAACAGGAGGCCCTGGAAGCACTGGGGGTAACGGTATTAAAGCTGCCCAATCCCCAGGGGCAGGTAGACCTGCCCGCCCTGATGGCGGAGCTGGGCCGCCGGGAAGTGGACGGTATTCTGCTGGAGGGGGGCGGCACTCTGAACGAGTCCATGCTCCGGCAGGGATTGGTGCATAAAGTCTATTGCTATCTGGCCCCCAAACTCTTTGGGGGGAGAGATGCCAAAAGTCCGGTGGAGGGCCAGGGGGTAGACTGCCCCCAGCAGTGCTGGCAGCTCTCCCCGCCGGTCTGCACCCCGATGGGGGAAGATCTGCTGTTGGAATATGAGGTGATGGAGCATGTTTACAGGAATCATTGAAGAGGTAGGTACCGTCCGCCATGTGGGGCAAGGCTGTCTGGAGCTGGCTGCCCAAACAGTACTGGAAGGCACCAGGCTGGGAGACTCCATTGCGGTCAACGGGGTATGTCTTACCGTAACTGCCCTCTCTTCCAGTGGGTTTACCGCCGATGTCATGCCGGAAACCCTCCGCCGCTCCAGCCTGGGCAGTTTGCGGCCCGGCGCCCAGGTCAATCTGGAGCGGGCCATGGC
>CALWOK010000075.1 GCA_944383125.1 uncultured Flavonifractor sp. | reverse complement strand
CGCCTTTTTCGCCACCAACTACGGCGGCATGGACATGCGCTTCCATCTGGACGGCAGATGGAAGGACACTCCGGCAGGGGTGGCCCATTTCCTGGAACACAAGATGTTCGATACCAAAGAGGGCAACGCCTTACAGGATCTGGCGGCCAACGGAGCCTCACCCAACGCCTTTACCAGCTCCGCTCTGACCGGCTACTTCTTTGAGAGCACCCAGCAGTTTTTTGACAATCTGCACATTCTCCTTTCCTTTGTATCGGTACCCTGGTTTACCCAGGAAAGCGTGGATAAGGAGCAGGGGATCATCGGCCAGGAGATCCGCATGGTGGAGGATGACCCGGACAATCAGGTCTTTTACGCCCTGATGGAGTGCCTGTATCATCATCACCCCATCCGGGTACCCATTGCCGGCACCCAGCAGTCCATTGCAAAGATCACCGCCGGCACCCTCTATGCCTGCCATAAGGCATTTTATCACCCCTCCAACATGGGGCTGACCGTGGTGGGAGGTGTAGACCCGGCCAAGGTGTGCGCCATTGCCCGGGAGGTTCTGCCGGAAGGACTTTCCGGCCAGATTGACCGGGATTACGGCGGAGAGGAGCCGGAGCAGGCGGCCCAGGCGGAAAAGGAACTCACCATGGAGGTGTCCACGCCCATTTTCCAGCTGGGCTTTAAATGCGACCCTGCCAAGCGGGGCGCCGCCTGGATGGAGCGGGAGCTGATGGGTGAACTGGCCTGTGAGGCGCTGCTGGGCAGCTCCAGCCCCCTGTACGCCAAACTGTACGGGGAGGGCCTCATCAACAAAAACTTCAGCTATGGCTTTGAGCTCTATCCCGGCTGCGCCCTGATGATAGCCGGTGGGGAGAGCAAAGATCCCCGGGCGGTACGGAATGCCGTCCTGGCAGAAGGGGAGCGTCTGGCCCGGGAGGGGATTGATCCGGCTCTGTTTGCCCGTCTGAAAAAGGGCATGTACGGCGCCAAGGTCCGGGGGCTGAACTCCTTTGAACATGTATGTATCGCCCTGGCCCAAGGCCATTTTGCCGGGGCAGAGTACCTGGACTTCCCCCAGGTCTTTGACAGCATCACCAAAGAAGCGGTCGAGGCCTGTATCGGCCGCTGGGTATGCAAGGAGCGGTGCGGACTGGCCATAGTACGTCCGGGGGAGGGTACAGTATGACAGGTACCGTTACCTTCCCCGGCCTGGGGCTGGAATTTACGCTGCATCGGGTGGCCTTCCAGTTGGGGGGCTGGCCCGTCTATTGGTATGGCCTCATCATCGCCGCCGGCTTTTTGCTGGCGGTGGTGTACTGTTCTCACAAAGCCCATCAGTTTGGCATCCGCCAGGACGAGATCATTGATATGCTCTTCTTTGCGGTGCCTCTTGCCATTGTCGGAGCACGGCTGTACTACATCATCTTCTATCTGGACCTCTACCGTGGGGCCGACGGCACCCTGGATTTCGGGGCCATGGTGCGCATTTGGGACGGGGGCCTTGCCATCTACGGCGGCGTGATTGCCGCAGTGCTTACCCTGCTGGTGTTCTGTCAGGTGCGCAAAATCAAGTTCCTGGCCTTTGCCGATCTCGGCTCCTTCGGGCTGCTCATCGGCCAGCTGGTGGGACGTTGGGGTAATTTTGTCAACATTGAAGCCTACGGCGGCCCGACAGATCTGCCCTGGCGTATGGGCGTGTACCAGTATGTCGACGGCGTGCGTCAATATGTGGAGGTCCATCCCACCTTTTTGTATGAGTCCCTCTGGAATCTGTTGGGTCTGGGCCTGCTCATCCTCATCGCCAGCAGGTGGCGGAAATTTGACGGTCAGATTTTCCTCAGCTACTTTGCCTGGTACGGTGTGGGCCGCGGCTTCATTGAAGGGCTGCGCACCGACAGCCTCTACTTGTTCAATACCCCCATCCGGGTATCCCAGGTCTTTGGCTTTGTCACCGCCATCATTGCCATTGTTTTGCTGGTATACCTGCTTGGATTCCGGAAGCACGATCCTGCACACCTTTGGGTCAATCAAATGCAGCAGAACCGGCGGACGGTGGCCCTGGTCTATCCGGAAGGGCAGGGAGGTATCTGGCTGGAAAAACAGAAAAAACGTCTGGCCCGGGATTTTGCCCGCACCGAGGAATATGCCCTGCCCAGTGAGGCAGAGCCGGAGGACAAGGCGGAGATGATTGCCGCCCTGAAGGAGCGCAGCGACCTGAAAGAGGTTCTGGTGCTGGAAGAAAAAAAGAAATAAGGCATACGCAGCGCCTGCCGCAGTCCGGCAGGCGCTTTTTTGCTGTCATAAACCTGGACGGGCCCTCATAGAGATAGGGCAAATACCAAAGAAGGATGTGACGGCATGACAGGACAGGGAGACAAACGCTATTTGCAGGCTGCGGCACTGCTGCCCCCCGGACTGCGCAAACTGGCAGAGGGCCTGCCGCCTGATGGACAGGCTGTGGCAGAGGAGCTGCGCCTGCGGGCAGGCCAGCCTCTGGCAGTGGTGCTCCCCCAAGGGGAACAGGACCTGGACGGCAGTTCCTGCATCCGGCCGGAAGAGCTGGGGCTGGTACTGGAAATTTCCACGCAGGCCTCGGTCCATACCGCCATGGACCGGCTGCGCTCCGGCTTTTTCACGGTAGAGGGCGGACACCGGATTGGCCTGTGCGGCAGTGCTGTGGTGAAGGAGGGCATGGTATTCAGCATGCGTCAGCTGTCCTCCCTGAATATCCGCATTGCCAGGCAGGTCCTGGGGGCTGCCAAAGGGGTGGCCGGCCAGCTGTGGGAAGGGGAACAGTTCCAGAGCACCCTCATTCTCTCCCCGCCGGGTGGCGGGAAGACCACCCTGTTACGGGACTTGATCCGTATCCTCTCCGATGGGCTTGGCCACAGGCCTCTCCGGGTTGGAGTGGCCGATGAACGGGGAGAGCTGGCAGCGCTGTGGAATGGGATACCCCAGCTGGATGTGGGACGGCATACCGATGTGATGGACGGCTGCCCCAAAGGGACGGCGCTGCTGATGCTGCTGCGGGGAATGAACCCCCAGGTGTTGGCTGCCGATGAGCTGACGGCCCCGGAGGACTGTGCCGCTCTGGAGATGGCGGCCAACTGTGGTGTAGGTTTGCTGTGTACCGCCCATGCTGCCGGTCTGGAGCAGCTCCAGACCAGGCCGTTCTACCGCAGGTTATTGGAAACCCGCTGTTTTCAGCGGCTGGTCGTGCTGACCCGGGACAATGGAATGCGGCGCTGCCGTGTGGAGGCCCTGTGATCCGGTTGATGGGCGCTCTGCTGACGGCGGGGGGAATGGCCTGGATGGGATGGGCCGCTGCCCGACGGCTGTCCCGCCGGATGTCTCTTCTGAACCAGCTGACCGCCGCTCTGGAGCAAATGGATCGGGAGATCTCCTACCGGCTTACCCCCATGCCCGCCCTGCTGGAGGGGTTGGCCGTCGGGTATCCCGGCCCGGTGGGGGACTTGTTTGCCCGCTGCCGCCAGGGGATGGCGGCGCTAGGGTGCCGGTCTTTGGGGCAGATCTGGCGCTCTGCCGTGGCTGCCACCCCCCTGGATCTGGATGGACAGGCCCTGGAGTGTCTCCTGGAGCTGGGAAATGTGCTGGGACAATATGAAGAAGAGGGAATGCGGGCTGCTTTGGGCCGGGCCATTGCAGCATTGACCCGGGCAGAAGAGACAGCCCGGGCGGAGGTGGAACAACGCGGGAGAATGTACCGGGTACTGGGCGTAACGGCCGGGGGAATCCTGGTGATTCTGCTGCTGTGAAGGAGTTACGGGTATGGATGTGGATCTCATCTTTAAAATTGCCGCCATTGGGATTCTGGTGTCGGTGCTCAATCAGGTCCTGTCCCGGTCTGGACGGGACGAGCAGGCCACCATGACCACGCTGGCGGGACTGGTGGTGGTGCTCATGATGGTGGTGCAGCAGATCAGCGGGCTGTTTGACATGGTGAAAAACCTGTTTGGGCTATAGCCATGGAAACCATGCTGAAAATTGGCGGAGTGGCAGTGTCTGCCGCTCTGTGTGCCGTCATGGTCAGGGGAACGGCCAAACCCTTTGCTGTGGCCCTCTCCCTTCTGACAGCAGGGGTGATTCTGGCCCTGGTGCTGGGGGCGGCAGGGGACGTGGTGGCGATGGCAGAGGATCTTCAGAATATGGCCGGTCTGTCTCCGGCTGTGGTAGCGCCCGTTTTGAAGGTGGTCGGTATCTCGATCCTCACCCATATGGCATCCCAGGTATGCAAAGATGCCGGAGAAGGAGGGATTGCCGCCGCCACCGAAACCGCCGGGACCGTGCTCTCCCTCTGTACTGCCCTGCCCCTGCTGCGGGCGGTGCTGGACACGGTAGAGGCCCTGCTGTGAAAGGGGAGAACAAAAGAGGAGGGGGAAGCCATGATGCGGCGGCTGGCAGTTTTTATGGTGCTGCTGACGGTGCTGACAGGGACCGCCCTGGCTGCTCAGGGCGTGAAGGAAGCCCAGGGAGATGCGTTGAACCTGTCCGGGTTGGAACACGCCGGGGCAGCGTGGATGCCCAATGCAGATCTGGAAGCCGGTTTGAATCTGGAGGAAAGCATGGGGCATATTCTGGACACCGGCAGCGCCGAGATGGGGGGTGTGCTGCGCAAGGCCTTGCGCAGCGGGGCGCTGCTGCTGGCAGTGGTACTCTTCTGCTCCCTTGCAGAGGGCATGGGGGCAGACAAGGGGGTGATCGACGGGGCTGCCCTGGTAGGCGCCCTGGCTGTCACGGCAGTGGCGGCGGCAGATGCCAACTCCCTGATTGGCCTGGGCCGGGACGCCATTGACCATATGGACTCCTTTTCCAAGCTGCTGCTGCCGGCTGTCACCGCAGCCGCCTCTGCCGCCGGCTCGCCGGGAGGGGCTGTGGCCCGGCAGCTGGCCACCATGCTCTTTTCCGATCTGCTGATTACCCTGATCAACCGGGTATTGCTTCCGCTGGTATATACCTACATTGCCGCCTGTGTAGCCTGGGCGGCAGTGGGCAACGAGGGGCTGAAACGGATGGCAGCCACCCTCAAATGGGCGGTTACCACCATCTTGACCGGGGTACTGATTGTGTTTGTCACCTATCTTACCATCAGCGGCGTGATTGCCGGTACCACCGACGCCCTGTCGGTGAAGGCCGCCAAGTTTACGATGTCCAGTCTGGTACCGGTCGTGGGGGGCATCCTGTCTGACGCAGCGGAAACCGTGCTGGTTGGGGCGGGGGTGCTGAAAAATACCGTGGGCGTGTTTGGTATGCTGACGGTGGTGGGTATCTGCCTGGTACCCTTTCTACAGCTGGGGTTTCACTACCTGACCTATAAGGTTGCCTCCGCCCTCAGCGCCTCCTTGTCTGGCAGCCGGGTGTCCGCTCTCATTGATCAGATTGGCGGAGCCTTTGGACTGATTCTGGGGATGACCGGGGCCTGCGCTCTGCTGATGCTCATCTCCATGGTGGCAGCCGTTACGGCAGCAGGAGGATAGCGGTATGGTAGAACAGTTGGGGCAATGGCTGATGGGCGTCACCTGCGGCGCCATGGTGCTGGCCCTGGCAGTGGGACTGGCTCCGGCAGGCGCTCCCAAACGGGCTGCGCAGCTGGCCGGAGGCCTGCTGCTGCTGCTGGCAGTGGTCAAGCCGCTGGTCCATTTGGATGGTTCCGCCCTTACCAGGGCATTCACAGAATATCGGTTGGAAGCAGAGAACTCCGCCCAGGGTCTGGCGGACACCAACAAAACCCTGATGACAGACATCATAGAAGAGCAGTGTGCCGCATATATTCAGGACAAGGCGGCGGCGCTGGGGATCTCCTGCCAGGTGCAGGTGGAGGCCGACCAGACCGCAGACTACCCGATACCCAAGGTGGTGACGGTAACAGGCACGCTGACCGGGGAAGAGCAGCAAAGACTGACAGAACAGATTGAGGCCGATTTTGCCATTCCGGCAGACCGGCAGTATTACGAAAGCGGGGGATACCATGAACGGACAGGAGGGGAAGGCCCCCTTCCCCTGGAAGAATAAGCTGACAGAACTGTTCCAGCGGTACAAATATGGGTTGCTGGTGGTGGCTGTGGGGGCGGTGATGATGGGGCTGCCCGCCCTGGGCGGCACATCCCCGGAAAAAGCGCAGCCGGCAGGGGAGGTGGCCTTTGAAACAGAAGAACTGGAGGAGCGGCTGGAAGAGGCCCTTGCCCGTATGGATGGAGTGGGAACGGTGGAGGTGGTGCTTACCCTGCGCAGCGGACCCGTCCAGGTGCTGGCACAGGACAGCCAGCACACCATCCGCACCGATCAGAGCCAGTCCAGCCAGTCTACGGTTGTGGTATCCGGCGGCTCGGGTACCCAGGAGCCGGTGGTGCTCCAACAGCTTTCGCCCCAATATCAGGGCGCTCTTGTGATATGCTCTGGGGGCGGAGATCCGGCGGTACGCCTGCAGGTGGTAGAGGCGGTATCTGCCCTGACCGGACTGGGGGCCGACCGGATTTCAGTATCGAAAGGAAAGTGAGGCAAGTAGTATGAACATCTGGAAACGCAATGCGGTAGTGGCCGCCGTGGTGCTCTTTGTATGCGGAGCGGTTTACTTAAACTGGAGCTACCAGAAGGATACCGCCGAGGAGGCAGGCAAAACCCTGGGGGAGGCTGAGCTGGTCTCCCTTCCCACAGCAGACCCGCTGCTCTCAACCGCTTCACCGTCCCCCTCGGGGAGCCAGTCGCCTGCGCCCAGCCCCACTGCCCAAAGCAGCGGCGGATATTTTGACGCTGCCCGGCTCAACCGCCAGCAGGCCCGGGACAGCGCCCTGGCCATTCTCCAGGACACAGCGGCCGATCAGAATGCAACCGAGACGCTGAAGGCAGAAACCGGCGAGGCCATCCAGACCTTGGCCAACTATACCGTTTCCGAGGCACAAATTGAAAATCTGGTCACTGCAAAGGGATATGCCGACTGTGTCGCCTTTATCAGTGACAACAGTGTGAGTGTGGTTGTGTCCGCCACCACGGAAGGTCTTACCGACGCCGATGTGGCCCGCATCACAGAAATCGTGACCGGGGAAACGGGCTGTGAGGCCAGCCAGGTAAAGATCATTGAGGCCCAGCCCTGACCAGTCCAGGAAAAAATCAGTTGTAATTTCCTTTGATTGTGGTACAATAGCGGTACAAGATACAAAAGGAGCGTGACCGGAATGGGCGACGGTAAGGAATATATCTCCCGGCCAGATGAGTTGGGAAATATCCACATTTCAGAGGATGTTCTGGCGGTAATCGCCGCAGCGGCCGCCACTGAGGTGGAAGGGGTGGGCAGTTTGTCCACCAACCTGAGCAGTGATATTGCCGAGCTGCTGGGGGGAAAGAAAAACCTGTCCAAGGGCATCCGCATTGCAGTGGTAGAGGAGAGCGTCCGGGTGGATGTATCTCTGCTCATCAAGTACGGCTATACCATCATCGACGTAGCCAAGCAGGTACAAAGTTCCGTCTATAACGCCATTGAAAACACCAGCGGCCTGACCGTGGAGACCGTCAACGTCCATGTGGCCGGCATCGTGTTTGAGAAAGAGCACAAGTAAGCAATCCACAAAAGGCCCGGAGCGGTGATACCGCCCCGGGCTTTTTGCGGCTGTCCCTTCCGGAAGGTCCCAAACCGCCGGGGAATCTCAAGCCAATTTTGATTTAGTACTTTTCTTTTTGTATATCTTTGATGTATAATCATTATAACTGTGAATATCACCGGCCCCCATGCCGGAATGGAGGAACCATCATGACCAGAACTGCCGCCCGTGAAATTGCCGTTCACCTGACCTTTGAGCTTGGCTTTACCGGCCAGACCGCCCGTGAACTGCTGGAGGAGGCCCTCAACCGCAAAACCTTTGCTCAGATCGGGGAAGAAGAGCCTCTCTACGCCGAATACCCCAACGAAACCCAGCGCTTTTATATTTCTCGCCTGGTAGAGGGGGTCTATGACCACACCCCTGAGCTGGATGACTATATCTCCAAGTATACCATTGGCTGGAAGTTCTCCCGCCTGAACCGGGTGGCCATTGCCATCATGCGGGTGGCCATGTATGAAATTCTGTATATGCAGGACATCCCCAATGCCGCCGCCATCAACGAGGCTTTGGAGCTGGTAAAGCACTATGAAGAGCCTGAGGTGGTATCCTTTGTAAACGGGATTCTGGGTTCCTTTGTCCGGGGAGAGCACATTCCCGACCCGGTCAATCTGAATACCCAGCCGGAGGCCCAATCCTGATGCGTACCCTAGGCATTGACACCAGCAACTATACCACCTCTGCCGCCGTCTTTGACGGCAGGGAGGGGTGCCATGCCGGCCGTCTCCTGGAGGTCCGGCCCGGGGAGCTGGGTCTGCGGCAAAGCGACGCCCTTTTCCAGCATATCAAGGCTCTGCCCGGACGCTTTGCACAGCTCAGCCAGGAGGGGTGGCTGGAGGGCATCTGTGCCGTGGGGGCCTCTACCCGCCCCAGGGCGGTGGAAGGCTCCTATATGCCCTGTTTTCTGGCGGGCGAGAGCCAGGGGCGCACATTGGCAGCCACGTTAGGCGTCCCGTTTTTCGCCTGCTCTCATCAGCAGGGCCATATTGCCGCAGCTGCCTGGTCGGCAGGGCGGCTGAATTTGCTGGACAAGCCCATGCTGGCCTGGCATCTGTCGGGCGGCACAACGGAACTGCTCCTTGTAGAGCCGGAGGGAGTCAATGTAAAGGCTACCTTGCTGGGCGGGACCAGCGATATTTCTGCCGGACAGCTTATCGATCGCACCGGGGTGCTGCTGGGCCTGGCATTTCCGGCGGGCAAGGGGATTGATCAGCTGGCCAAGGAGGGAAAGGACAGCCAGTTTGCCGTCAAGCTGAATCACTTCACATTCTCTCTCTCCGGAATGGAAAATAAGGTAAAAGCCATGGCAGCCCAGGGAGAGAACCCCGCAGATATCGCTCGCTTTGTCCTGCTGACGGTGGCCCATGTGGTACGCCGCACCACGTTGGCCGCTCTGGAACAGTATCCCGGCCTGCCGGTGCTGTGCTCCGGAGGCGTGGCCTCCAACTCCCTGCTGCGGCAGGTGATGGAACCGCTGGGCGCCGTGTTTGCCCAGCCGCAGTATTCCACCGACAACGCCATGGGTACTGCCATCCTTGCCTGGAGAGCAGCCCGGGAGGGAGCTGTATCATGAGTGGGGTCTATACTGTTTCTCAGCTCAACCAATATATCAAAGGGATTCTGGATCGGGACCGGGAAC
Source organism: uncultured Flavonifractor sp. (assembly GCA_944383125.1). GTDB lineage: Bacteria > Bacillota > Clostridia > Oscillospirales > Oscillospiraceae > Flavonifractor. The sequence continues at coordinate 18,767 of CALWOK010000075.1, read as the reverse complement.
TGACAGCCCTCTATGTTCAGGGCGAGATTTCCAACTATAAGGCCTACCCGTCCGGACACCACTATTTTTCTCTGAAAGACGGGGAAGGGGCGATCCGCTGCGTCATGTTCAGGCGGGAGGCGATCAGCCTCCGCTTCCGCCCTCAGAACGGCATGAAGGTCATTGCCTTTGGCCGTGTGGCCGTATTCCCCCGGGACGGGCAGTATCAGCTGTACTGTACTGCCCTCACTCCGGATGGCGTGGGTGATCTCCATGTGGCCTTTGAACAGCTGAAAGAAAAGCTGTACCAAGAGGGCTTGTTTGATCCCGCCCACAAACAGCCTCTGCCCAGGATGCCCGGGCGCATTGCCCTGATTACCTCCCCGGCCGGGGCGGCGGTACGGGATATGCTGCGCATTTTGGGTGCCAGATGGCCTCTGGCAGAGGTGCTCATCCTTCCCGTGCGGGTGCAGGGGGCAGAGGCCCCCGGCGAGTTGTGCGCTGCGCTTGCCTGGGCCAACCGCCATCGGGTGGCTGATGTGATTATCACCGGCCGGGGGGGCGGCTCCATGGAGGATCTATGGGCCTTCAACGATGAACATGTGGCACGTGCCATTTATCACTCGGCTATTCCGGTCATCTCTGCTGTAGGCCATGAACCGGACGTGACCATTGCCGACTTTGTGGCAGATCTGCGGGCTGCTACCCCATCCAACGCCGCCGAGCTGGCAGTCCCCGACCAGAACGAGGTGGGCGTGTGGCTCGCTCAAATGGAGGGACGGCTGGCGCAGGGAATGGCCCGCAGCATGGAGGCTGCCCGGAAAGACCTGGAGCGGGCCGCCCGATGCCGGGCTTTGCAAGATCCCATGAACTATGTGGATGATAAGCGTATGGCGCTGGATGGTCAGCGGGACAAGCTGGCCGCCGGGCTGATGGCCGCTCTGAACCGGGAGAACGCACGCTTTGCCCGTCTGGCTGCCAAACTGGACGCCCTCAGTCCGTTGAAGGTACTGGGCCGGGGCTACGCCATTCCCCAAAAAAAGGATGGCACCGTGGTACGCTCGGTAGCCGATGCAGCAGCAGGGGAAACCCTGACGCTTCAGGTGGCAGACGGCGCACTGTCCTGTCAGGTGCTTTCACAATATGCCCACTGGGATGGAAAGGATTCAACGCAATGGTAGAAGAAAACATGACCTTTGAACAGTCTATGAGCCGTTTGGATGAGATTGTCCGGCAGCTGGAGCGGGGAGATGCCCCTTTGGAGCAGGCTCTGGCCCTGTTTGAAGAAGGAACCGGTCTGATACGGGGGTGCTCCGCCCAGCTGGATCAGGCAGAGCAAAAGGTACGGCTGCTGTTGGCAGGGCCGGAGGGTCAGCCGGTGGAACAGCCCTTTGAGGAGGAGTCTGTATGAGCGCACAGGAGCGGCTGGAACAACATCGTGCTGCGATAGAACACTGGCTCCATCGATGCTTTGATGGCCGTGTACCCCATGGGGATTTGTATGACGCCATGTACTATAGCCTGCTGGCCGGCGGTAAACGTATCCGTCCGGTGTTGCTGCTGGAGTCCTGCCGTCTTTGCGGCGGCGATCCGGCGGGGGTCTATCCCTTTGCCGGGGCAGTGGAAATGATCCATACCTATTCCCTGATTCATGACGACCTGCCCTGTATGGACGATGATGATCTGCGCCGGGGCCGTCCCACCAACCACAAGGTATACGGTGAGGCTACCGCAGTGCTGGCAGGGGACGCTTTGCTGACGGCCGCCTTTGAATGTATGCTGGATGGGACAAGTGATATACCCTCCCATCGCATTCTGGAGGCCGCCGGTATCCTGGCCCGGGCGGCCGGTGCGCAGGGAATGGTGGGCGGTCAGGTACTGGACATGGCAGGGGAGGGACACTCCCTGGGCCTTTCTGAAGTGGAGGAGCTTCAGCGGCTCAAAACCGGTGCGCTGATTCAGGCAGCAGCAGAGATGGGCTGTGTTTTGGCCGGAGGTACGGCCGAGCAGCGGAAGGCCTTGTGCCGCTTTGCCTCCCGTCTTGGCCTTGCCTTCCAGATCCAGGATGATATTCTGGATGTGACAGGAACAGAATCCACCTTGGGCAAATCGGTAGGCTCTGATGCAAAGCGGGAGAAAACCACCTTTGTTACGCTGAAAGGACTGGACGAGTGCCGCTGTCTGGTGGATCGGCTCACCAGGGAGGCGGTAGAATCTCTCCAAATCTTTGGGGCAGAAGGGGAGGGGCTGTGCTGGTTGGCCCACTCCCTGGTAAGCCGTGAAAAGTGAGGGCTTTATGATAAATGTAGTGGATGTATTTACCGGCAATCTGATTCTGAACCTGGCCATTCTGGCCTGGGCGATTGCACAGGGGATCAAGATCATCCTGACGCTTTGGACCAAGAAAAAGCTGGACTGGCATTATTTTGTGGCCAGCGGCGGAATGCCCAGCTCCCACTCTGCCTTTGTGTGTGCCTGTGCTGCCGCTACCGGTTACATGTACGGCTGGTCATCCCCTCTGTTCAGCATTGCCGCTGTCCTGGCAATTGTAGTGATGTACGATGCCGCCAACGTCCGCAAAGCGGCAGGGGAGCAGGCCAAAATCCTCAACTATATTATGGATCATTGGACCGAGATGAAGCCTGCCATCTTTGGCAAGGAATTAAAAGAACTGTTGGGCCATACCCCCTTTCAGGTGCTGATGGGCGGTATCCTGGGCATTGTGGTTGGCCTTGCCGGGGCTTGGCTCTGGACTTGAACCCCCATCCCCTTCTTTGAGTCTGTCCTTCCGGGAGGTGTTACCATTCTGAATCTGGATCAATTTCCCATGGACCTGAGCCAGATCAGCGACAGCGAGGCAGTCGCACTGTGCGGTCTGCTGCGGGCCCGTATTATCGACGTTGTATCCCGCTCCGGCGGCCATCTGGCCTCCAGTCTTGGCGCTGTGGAACTGATTGTCGCAATCCACCGTGTCTTTGACCTGAACCAGGATCGGCTGGTCTTTGACGTGGGACATCAATGCTACGCCCATAAAATTTTGACTGGACGCAATCAGGCGATGGACAGCCTGCGCTCTCTGGGAGGGCTGTCTGGCTATCCCAAGCCCTCGGAGCATCCGGCCGACGCTTTTATTGCAGGCCATGCCTCCAACTCCGTATCGGTAGCGCTGGGCATGGCAAGGGCAAGGACCTTACAAAATAAGGACTACAGTGTATTGGCTTTATTGGGAGACGGTGCACTCTCAGGGGGCCTTGCCTATGAAGGGCTGTCTGATGCAGGTGAAAGCAAGGAGCCCCTCATTGTGATTCTCAATGACAATGGCATGTCCATTACCAAAAGTGTGGGCGGCGTAGCAGATCACCTGGCCCGCCAGCGGCTGAAGCCCCAGTATCTTCGCTTCAAGCGGGGATACCGGAAGGTTATGGGGACAACTCTGGTCGGCCGAAAAATCTACCGCATTACCCACAAGGTCAAAACTGCCATCAAAGAAACCTTGCTGCCATGCAGTCTCTTTGAAGATATGGGCTTCACCTATCTCGGTCCGGTGGACGGACACGACATCAAGCGCCTGACCCGTTTGCTTAGATACGCCAGAGATTTGAAAGGCCCCGTTTTGCTCCACATCAGAACGGTAAAGGGAAAAGGCTATCCGCCTGCGGAGCGAAATCCGGACACCTTCCATGGGGTGGGACGGTTCTGTGTGGAGACTGGAGCGTTGCTTTCCCCCTCCAAACCCAACTTTTCCGCCCGGTTTGGTCAGATCCTCTGTGAGATGGCCAGGCAAGATCCCAAGCTGTGTGCCATTACAGCTGCCATGCAGGGGGGGACCGGGCTGGACAGCTTTGCCGCCCAGTTTCCGGCACGGTTTTTTGATGTAGGGATTGTCGAGGGACATGCCGTGGCGATGGCTGCCGGCATGGCAAAGCAAGGGGCTATCCCTGTCTTTGCTGTGTACTCCTCCTTTCTCCAGCGTGCCTATGACATGCTCATACACGACATTGCCATTCAGGGACTTCATGTCGTTTTTGCCATTGACCGGGCCGGTCTGGTAGGGGAGGACGGCGAAACCCACCACGGTGTATTTGACCCGGCTTTTCTGGACACGGTCCCCGGCATGACCGTTCTGTGTCCATCCAACTATGCAGAGCTGGAGACCATGCTTCACTATGCCGTATACACCTGTACAGGACCGGTGGCGGTACGCTATCCCCGGGGAGGGGAAGGGGATTACCGCACCAATTCCGGCCCGGAAAATACAGCCGTGCTGCGCACTGGAAAGGATATTACCTTGACAAGCTATGGAATTACCATCAACGCTCTGCTCCGTTGTGCACAGCGTCTGTCCCAGGATGGTATCGAAGCAGAGATTGTCAAGTGTAATACCATTACACCGCTTGATATAGAACCGATTGCCGCATCTGCCGCCAAAACCGGACGGCTGCTGGTGGCAGAAGAGGCAGCATGGGGTACCGTAGGCAGGCGGATTTCTGCCGGGTTGCTGGAGCGCGGGATTTCTCCCGCAGTGGCCTATATCAATACGGGCAACGGCTTTGTCACCCACGGAGAAGTGGGAAAACTACGCACGTTACGGGGGCTTGATGAAGAATCCCTGTACCAGAAGGCCCGGGAGGTATGCGGATATGGCAACAGTTAAAAAGCGGCTGGACGTGCTGCTGGTGGAGCGGGGCCTGGCGGAGAGCCGTCAGCGCGCCCAGGCCGTTATTATGAGCGGTCAGGTCTATGTCAATGAACAAAAGGTGGATAAAGCCGGCGCTCAGTTTGGGGAAGAGGTGTCCATTGAGGTTCGGGGCCAGACCTTGAGCTATGTGAGCCGGGGCGGCCTTAAACTGGAAAAGGCCATGAATACCTTTGCCGGGATTCACTTGCAGGGGGCAGTCTGCGGGGATATCGGGGCTTCCACCGGGGGATTTACCGACTGTATGCTGCAAAACGGCGCTGCCAAGGTGTATGCCGTGGATGTGGGCTATGGTCAGCTGGCCTGGTCTCTCCGCAGCGATGAACGGGTGATCTGTCTGGAGCGCACCAATGCCCGTTATCTGACCCATGCCCAGGTGCCGGATGAACTGGACTTTGCCAGCGTGGATGTGTCCTTTATTTCTTTGAAATTGATCCTGCCCGCCCTCCGTGGCCTGCTGAAAGAGGATGGGCAAGTAGTTTGCCTTGTCAAGCCTCAGTTTGAGGCAGGCCGGGAGAAGGTGGGAAAGAAGGGGGTCGTGCGGGACCCTGCCGTTCACCTGGAGGTCCTTCAAAACTTTCTGAACCACGCCCGAGAAGCCGGTTTTACTGTAAAGGATATGACCTTTTCACCCATCAGAGGCCCGGAGGGCAACATTGAATATCTGGGCCATCTGCTGGCCGGCGGGGACGGCTGCCCCTGGACCGGCAACCCGGAGGCACTTGTGGCAGCCTCCCATGCGGCCCTGGAAGGAGCCGTATCATGAAGGTTGTACTCAGCCCCAATCCCTACAGAGACAAGGGATTGAAGGCAGCTCAGGCTGCGGAGAAAATTCTCAGGGCAGCTGGTGTGGAGACTGCCGTCTGCCTTCCCTTTTCTGTGGAGGGAGGCGGGATTGAACTTCCCAGGCATATCCCGTTCAAGGATACGGCAGAAGAGCTGAAAAGTGCCGATATCCTGGTATGCTTCGGGGGAGACGGCACCATTCTCCATGCCGCAAAAGATGCCAATCAATTCCACGTCCCCATACTGGGCGTCAATCTGGGCAGCGTAGGTTTTATGGCGGAGCTGGAGCTGGGGGAGCTTTCCATGCTGTCCCGGCTGGCCAGCGGAAAGTACAGCGTGGAGCAGCGGATGATGCTGGATGTGGCGGTACGCCGGGAAGGCAGAATCCTTTACAGCGATCTGGCCCTCAACGACGCCGCCCTCACCAAAGGAGCTGTCGCCCGGGTGGTGGAGCTGGAGGTCCTGCGTGACAAAAGCCTCATGACCCGCATGTCGGCAGACGGCGTGGTCATCAGTACGCCCACCGGTTCCACCGCCTATTCCATGTCGGCCGGAGGGCCTATTGTAGAGCCTACGGCGGAAAATATCATTGTCACCCCCATCTGCGCCCACGCCCTGGCTGCCCGGGCCTTTGTGCTGGACGCAGCCCGTTCCCTCTCGATCCGGGTAGGCCGGATGGCACGGAAAACGGCCTTTCTGTCGGTAGACGGGGGAAGGGCCTTCCGGCTCAATGGGGGCGATATTGTGGAAACCCGAAAATCCAATTCCAAAACCTCACTGGTACGCATTACCGGTCGGTCGTTTTATGAGATTCTGAATCAAAAATTGGGAGGTGCGTAAGCCATGAAGGCGAAACGGCAGCAGGAGATTCTCAACATTATTTCTGAGCAGGATGTGGACACCCAGGATCAGCTTCTGACAGAATTGCGGGCCAGAGGAGTACACTCCACCCAGGCCACCATATCCCGTGACATTAAAGAGCTTCACCTGATTAAGGAATTAACCGGGTATGGTACGTACCGCTATGCGGTCAGTGAGCGCAAAGCCTCCATGAACATTGCCGGACGGCTGCGCACCATTTTTAAGGAAGGCGTCACCTCCTTTGATGTAGCCCAAAACATCGTGGTACTCAAGACCATGCCCGGTCTGGCCTCAGCCGCCTGTGCCGCTCTGGACGGCATGGACATCTCCAGCATGGTAGGCAGTCTGGCAGGGGATGATACTGCAATCCTCATCATGCGCACCAATGAGGACGCCACCAATTTCTGTAATGAAATCCACGCCATGCTGAAATAAGGCACGAGAATCTACTTGTCAGAAAAGGCCGAAAGGCCTTTTTTGACCGTTTGAGGTGATACCATGCTTTCTCTGCTCCACATTGAAAATATTGCAGTCATTCAGACGGCGGACATCCAGTTTGACCGGGGGTTCAACACCCTGACCGGTGAAACGGGCGCAGGCAAGTCCATTGTGGTGGATGCCATCGGGGCCATCATCGGGGAGCGTACCAGCCGGGATCTGATCCGCACCGGAGCCAAGTCTGCTCTGGTAAATGCAGTCTTTACCGACCTGCCCCCTCTGGAGTGGTTCCGGGAAAACGGAGTTGGCCCCGATGAGGAGGGAAATCTGCTCATCCAGCGGGAGATTCAGCCAGACGGTAAAAATGTGTGCCGGCTCAACGGACGGCTGATCACCGTATCCCAGCTGCGGCAGCTGGGGCAGCAGCTGCTGAACATTCACGGACAGCACGACGGGCAACAGCTGCTGGACCAGCGGTGTCATTTGGAATATCTGGACGGATTTGGAGAAACTGCCCCCTTACGGGCAGATTTCCAGAAAGCCTTTCATCGGCTGGCCGCCCTGCGGCGGGAGATCTCCGCCCTTCAGATGGATGAGGCGGAAAAGGCCCGGCGCATTGATAGTCTGGAATTTCAGATTGGAGAGCTGGAGCGTGGAAATCTCCGGGCCGGGGAAGAGGAGGAGCTGACCGACCGGCGAAATCTGCTGCGCAATGCAGGGAAATTGATGGAGTCGGTAGAAGGCGCTCATCTGGCCCTGTCCGGCGATGAAGAACGGGCGGGAGCAGCCGCCCTGTTGGGGGAAGCGGAAGGCGCCCTCCATGCTGCCGGGCGCATCAGTACCCAGGCCGCCGAGCTGTTGGAAAAGCTCATCGAGCTGCGGTGCGCCGCCGATGACGTGGCCGAGCAGGTGCGGGATCTGCGGGACCGGTTTGATTTTGAGCCGGGAGAGCTGGACCAGATTGAGAGCAGATTGGACGTGCTCCACCGTCTGAAGAAAAAATATGGTGGGACGGTGGAGGAGATGCTCACCTATCTGGTGCGATGCAGGCAAGAACTGGATGAAATCCAGTTTTCCACCGACACCATTGCCCGGCTGGAAAAGGAAAAGACCCATGCCCTGGAGGAAGCCCGAAAGGCAGGGGAAGCCCTCAGCGCTGCCCGCCGCAAGGCGGCCCAGGCTCTCCAGAAGCGCATTCAGACGGAGCTTGCCCAGCTGGACATGCCAAAAGTGCGCTTTCAGGTGGCGTTTCAGCCCAAGACAGGGGAAGACGCCATGGATGAAACCGGCCTGGACGAAGTGCAGTTTCTCATGTCAGCCAATGTGGGAGAGGATCTGAAGCCCATTCAGAAGATCGCCTCCGGCGGTGAGCTGGCCCGGAGTATGCTGGCTCTGAAAAATGTACTGGCAGAGAACGACCATGTGGGTACCATGGTGTTTGACGAGGTGGATACCGGCGTATCCGGCCGGGCGGCCCAGAAGGTTGCGGAAAAGCTGGCCGACGTAGCCCGTACCAAACAGGTACTGTGCGTCACCCATCTGCCCCAGCTGGCCGCCATGGCCCATGTCCACTTTTCGGTGGAGAAGGGGGAGCGGGATGGGCGCACCTACACTCAGGTGGAACGGCTCACCCGTGAACGGCGGATGGAAGAGCTGGCCCGGCTTACCTCAGGAGAACACATTACCGACGCCACGTTAAGCGCCGCCGGAGAACTGCTGGAAAATGCAGAAGGCTACCATAGACTCAACAAAAAATAAGTTTTGCTGAGTTTATGCCCCCTCTACGATTTTACTTGACAACCGGCAAAAAATATCCTATAATCCATCTCGATCTGTTACTGCAATGACAGGGAGAAGTACTGCCGTCCATCCCGTCCAGAGAACCCCCGGTTTGGTGAAAGGGGGAGGGGATACGCTGGGAAATACACCCTGGAGCAGCCGCCTGAACGGAAGGGTCCCAGTAGGGCTGTGTCGGGTGCGCCCGTTATTGCGCCGTCGTGTGTTGGCACGACCTGAGGCCCTGATCGTGAGAGTGGGGCAAACCAGAGGTGGTACCGCGTAATTTTACGCCCTCTGTCCGTGTGGACAGGGGGCGTTTTTTGCCGGCAAGGGGGTATGGTATGGAACAGGATATCTGTCTCCGCTGCGGCGGAAGCATGATCCATATTGGCCGGGAACAGCTTCAGATGGGGAAGTACGGGTGGCTCATAGGTTCCTGGGGACACCTGCTCTCGGGAGCGCTTTCTGTCGATATCTACTGCTGTCAGGATTGCAAAAAGCTGGAGTTTTATGCTGTGGATCCGGTAGAGGATCCGACCAACACCATTGCCCGGGTACCCTGTCCCCACTGCGGAACGCTCCATGAACTGGATGATGCCAAGTGTCCCCATTGCGGAAAACGGTTATATTAAGGAATAAGATAAAGGAGAAGCATTGTTTATGACCTGTTATGAAGAACTGAAGGCCCGTGGCCTGATTGCCCAAGTGACCAATGAAGCGGAGATTTCCAAGATGATCAACGAGGGCAAAGCGGTATTTTACATTGGCTTTGACCCCACTGCCGACTCCCTCCATGTGGGACACTTTATGGCGCTCTGCCTGATGAAGCGGCTCCAGATGGCAGGCAACCGGCCCATCGCTGTCATTGGCGGCGGTACCGGCATGGTAGGAGATCCCTCCGGCCGGTCCGATATGCGCACCATGATGACCCCTGAGACCATCCAGCACAACTGCGACTGCTTTAAAAAGCAGATGGAGCGGTTCATTGAGTTTGGAGAGGGCAAGGCCCAGATGGTAAATAACGCCGACTGGCTGATGAAGCTCAATTATATTGAGCTGCTGCGGGATGTGGGGGCCTGTTTCTCGGTCAACAACATGCTGCGGGCCGAGTGTTACAAGCAGCGGATGGAAAAGGGTCTGTCCTTCCTGGAATTTAACTATATGATCATGCAGTCCTATGACTTTTACTACCTGTTCCAGCACTACGGCTGCAACATGCAGTTCGGCGGCGATGACCAGTGGTCCAATATGCTGGGAGGCACCGAACTGATCCGCCGCAAGCTGGGCAAGGACGCCCACGCCATGACCATCACACTGCTGCTCAACTCTGAGGGCAAGAAAATGGGGAAGACCCAGTCCGGCGCAGTGTGGCTGGACCCCAACAAGACCACTCCCTACGACTTCTACCAGTACTGGCGCAACATCGGGGACGCCGATGTACTCAAATGCCTGCGGATGCTTACCTTCCTTCCCCTGGAACAGATTGACGAAATGGATCAGTGGGAGGGGGCGCAGCTCAACACCGCCAAGGAAATTCTTGCCTTTGAACTGACCCAGCTGGTACACGGCACCGAAGAGGCCCACAAAGCCCAGGATGCCGCCCGGGCGCTCTTCTCCACCGGCGGAGACCGGAGCAACATGCCCTCCACCACACTGGAGCCCTCCGACCTGACCGACGGGGCAATCGGCATTCTGGATCTGATGCTCAAGTGCGCACTGGTCCCCTCCAAGAAGGAGGCACGCCGTCTCATTGAGCAGGGGGGCGTGGAGCTGGACGGGGAGAAGATCACCGACGTGAATTCCTCTGTCTCTGCCGACCGTCTGTCCGGCGAAGGAGTCACCATTAAAAAGGGAAAAAAGGTATTCCACCGGGCTGCCCTCCAGGACTGAGTTCCGCTGCCAGGCAAAACGCCGCAGCATTGCGCTAGTGCTGTATCCATGGTACAATGGACACAGCACTGGCGCCGGACGGCATCAGTGGCAACCACAGCAAAGGAGGAACCCGTTTTGCCGGACAAAGAAGACCCCAAGGAGAAGAAAAAGTGGTATATCCTGGAGCGCAGCCATCTTTCGCTGCTGCTGGTGATACTCCTTTCCATTCTGTTTTATATCGGACTGAGCCATTTTAACATCCTGGCCGCTGGGTGGAGTCAGATCATGGAGGTCATATCTCCCTTCATCGGCGGCTTTGCCATTGCCTATCTGCTTAACACCCCAACCAGCTTTTTTGAGCGCAAGTTTTTCTCCAACCTGCGGGCCGGACGGGTTCTGGCCATTACGGTGGTCTATCTGCTGGCCTTTGCCGTGCTGGCCATTCTGTTGGGGCTGATCATTCCCCAGGTGATACAGAGCGTCAGCGATCTGGCTGCCAATATGCAGACCTACCTGAGAGATCTGGACCGTCTGGTCCAGGAGCTTGCCACCCAATTTGAGCTGGATCTGGATTCCATCGAGGATCTGATGGGGAATTTCCAGAATACCGTCAGCAAAGTGGCCACCGGTCTGGCTGACTCGCTGCCCCAGATCCTGGATTTTGGCTTTGCCATTGGCAACGGCGTGGTTGCCGCCATCACGGCGGTCATCTCTTCGGTGTATATGCTGGCAGGGAAGGGATGGCTGGTACCCCAGCTGAAAAAGCTGCTCTATGCGGCGGTACCCAAAAAGCAGTCTGACGAGTTTCTCAGCCTGTGTACCCTGACAAACCGGGTATTCCTTGGCTTTATCAATGGCAAGATCATCAACTCTGCCATCATTGGTGTTCTGTGCTTTGTGCTCTGTCTCATTCTGCAAATTCCTTATCCCATGCTGGTAAGCGTGGTGGTTGGCGTCACAGATATCATCCCCTTCTTCGGGCCGTTCATCGGCGCCATCCCCTGTATGCTGATTCTGGTGATTGTAGATCCATGGGCTGCTCTGCGGTTTGTCATTATGATCATTGCCATGCAGCAGTTTGACGGCAATATTATGTCCCCCAAAATCCTGGGGGACAGCACCGGGCTGCCTGCCATCTGGGTGCTGGTATCCATCGTCACCTTTGGCGGACTGTTTGGCTTTGCCGGTATGCTGCTGGGTGTACCCACCTTTGCCGTCATCCACACCCTGGTACGGGAGTGGACCCATCACCGTCTGGCGGCCAAGGGCCTGGACGGCAGCGGCCATGTACTGCCCCCTCAGGAAGAGAACAAACCAGCCCCTTAAAGAAAAAAGAACCGGCCAATGGCCGGTTCTTTTTTCTCTTATCCTTGTGCAGTACGCTCCAGCAGCTGGGTCATGGAGTATACTCCAGGCTCTGTCACAGTGGCCAGGAATCTGGCGGCGCTGACCGCCCCTGAGGCAAAGACCTCACGGCTCATGGCAGAATGGCTGATCTGAATGACCTCATGATCTCCTGCAAAGATCACATCATGATCCCCTACAATCCCGCCGCCCCGGACGGCAGAAATACCAATTTCGGTTTTTTCTCTGGCCTTGCGGACACTGTGGCGGTCATAAATATAGTCTGGCTGATAGGGGAGGGCAGAAGCGGCTGCATCTGCCAGCATCAGGGCGGTCCCGCTGGGGGCGTCCACCTTTTTATTGTGGTGCTTTTCCACAATCTCAATGTCATAGCTCTCCCACAGTGCTCCCGTAGCCCGGCGCACCAGCTCCATCACCAAATTGATGCCCACCGACATATTGGCGGAACGGAACACCGGGATTTTAGTGGAAGCCTCCTCGATGGCGGACAGCTCCTCCTCCGAGTAGCCGGTGGTAGCCAGCACCACCGGAAGCCTGCGTTTCATACAGAACTCCAGCAGGGCGGGCAGTGCGGCAGGGGAGGAGAAGTCAATGACGGCATCGGCCTGGCCCTCAAACTGGGCTGGAGACGAGAATACGGGAAAGCTTCCATCTCCGGTCCCCAGCAGATCAAAGCCGGCCACAATCTCCACCTCTGGCTGGGCAGCGCAGATGGCGGCAACCGCCCGGCCCATCCGGCCGTTGCAACCGGAGAGAATCAGCCTGAGCATGATAAAACATCCTTTCCTGGGTCATATCGGGTGGCATCTATTTACTGCTTCAGCAGACCAACCTTATACATAGACTGCCGCAGGGTCTCCAGAGGCCCATTGGTCATATCACACAGGGGCAGCCGAAGAGAACCAATGTCATAGCCCATCAGATTCATGGCGGCCTTGATGGGAATGGGGTTGACCTCCAGGAACAGTGCATCAATAAAGTCCATATACTTCAGCTGCAGTTCGGATGCCTCCAGGAACTTGCCCTCCAGGCAAAGGTGGGTCATCTGGATCATCACCTCAGGGGCAATGTTCGCCACCACCGAGATCACGCCCTTGGCCCCCAGGCTCATCATGGGTACCACCTGGTCATCGTTGCCAGACCAGACATAGAAGTCCTCTCCGCAGATGGCTCTGGTATGGGCCAGCAGGGAGAAGTTGCCGCTGGCCTCCTTGACCCCGTTGATGTTGGGGTGCTGTGAGAGCACCCTGTAGGTTTCAGAGCTGATGGAAACACCCGTCCGGGAGGGTACGTTATAGAGAATGACCGGCAGGTCGGTCCGGTCGGCAATATATTCATAATGCTTGATGAGGCCGGTCTGAGACGCCTTATTGTAGTAGGGGGTGACATGGAGCAAGGCGTCAGCGCCGGAGTCCTGGGCATGCTGGGACAGGTAGACGGCGGCGGAAGTATCGTTGCTCCCCGCACCGGCAATCACCTTGACCCGGCCGTTCACCCGCTTGACACAGTACTCCACCACAGAAATATGCTCCCGGATGGTCAGCGTGGAGCACTCACCGGTGGTGCCGCAGACACAGATGGCATCCAGCCCCCGCTGGATCTGCTCATCAATGAGCTGGCCAAACTTGGAATAATCCACAGAACCGCTGTGATCAAAGGGGGTGATAATGGCAGAACAGGCTCCGGTAAAAACAGGCTCTCTCATAAGGGTTACCTCCTTGAAATGTAACCCTCCGCGCACAGAAGTTCGGCAAGAAGGACTGCGCCGCCTGCGGCGCCGCGAAGGGTATTATGGGACAGACAGACAAACTTGTAGTCATACTGCGTGTCGGGACGCAGGCGGCCAATGCACACCGCCATGCCGTTTTCGGTCATCCGGTCCAGCTTGGTCTGAGGCCGGTCCGGCTCTTCAAAATAGTGCAGGAACTGCTTGGGAGCAGAGGGCAGGGCCAGCTCCTGGGCACGGCCCTGGAACGCTGCCCAGGTTTTCTTGATTTCTTCCATGGTGGGCTTGTGCTGGAAGCGCACAAACACAGCGGCCATATGGCCGTTGGACACAGGCACCCGCAGGCACTGGGCCGTCAAGGCAGGGGACTGGGCATTGACAATGACCCCGTTTTCCACCTTGCCCCACAGCTTCAGCGGCTCCTGCTCACTCTTTTCCTCCTCGCCGCCGATATAGGGGATGACATTATCCACCATATCAGGCCAGGTTTCAAAGGTCTTGCCTGCGCCGGAAATGGCCTGATAGGTACACACCAGCACCTGATCCAGGCCGAAGCTGCGCAGGGGGTGCAGGGCGGGAACATAGCTCTGGAGGGAGCAGTTGGACTTGACGGCAATGAACCCGCGCTCCACCCCCAGTCGCTTTCGCTGGGCCTCGATGACCTTGATATGTTCCGGGTTAATTTCCGGCACCACCATGGGTACGTCAGCAGTCCAGCGGTGGGCCGAGTTATTGGAGACGACGGGACACTCATGCTTGGCATAGGCCTCTTCCAGCGCCTGGATCTCCTCTTTTTTCATATCTACAGCGGAAAATACAAAGTCCACCTGTGCGGCGATGGTCTCAATATCCTCCTGGGCATTGAGCACCACCATCTGTCTGGCGCACTCAGGCATGGGCGTCTCCAGCGCCCAGCGGGAACCGATGGCCTCCTCATAGGTCTTGCCGGCAGAACGGCTGCTGGCCGCAATCACGGTAAGCTGGAACCAGGGATGCTGCTCCAGCAGAGAGACAAAGCGCTGGCCCACCATACCGGTGCCGCCGATGACGCCTACCTTGTATTTTTCCATAACCGATACCTCCGTTACTTCATTCCTATGCAGGGGACGGTCTGTCTCAGACCGACGGCCCAACAGCAAAAAAGAAAATCAGCAGTTTACAGCACTGCTGATTTTGTACTATAATGGCAGGGACATGCCTGTCCCCCCAATATCACACAAAAGCAGACAGCTCTCCGCCGCATCTGCGGCGACAGTCACACGGATCTTCTCCGGGCAACCAGGCAAACACTCCGCCGGGAAGTATTTCCTTCGGCGGCGTCCCCTTTTCCGCAATTCTCAGGGCCCGGTCGCCCTCCCTGCGGTACTCCTGAACAGCCGCACCTCTATCCTGCATAAAATTTTGCTGTTTAGTTTGAGAAATTGTACCACAACTTTCATAGCAGTGTCAATGAAAGCGAGATGTGATTTTTTACAAATGAGACATAAACTACTAAAAAAAATTATGCATACTGCCCTATCTGTTTTGGTGGTGTACTCTGCATTTGGGGCTCAGAGGGCGGATGCGGCTGTATCGGTCAATCCCACGATGAAAGTGGGCCTGTACTATAGCAGCACCGCTCTGCCGGGGGCTAATCTGCTCAATGATGTGGGCAGCGGGTACCGGCTGGGCTATTACGACAAGAACCGCAACTTTCAGCAGCTGGCCTCCACCCGTGAAACGGCCATCTCCGTTGTCAAAACCCAGAATGTGTACTACGGCAAGGTTGGACAGTGGAGCGGCTATTACGACACCCTTACCTCGGATATCGCCGTGGGCTGCTGGCACTTGCAGCTGCCCGGCAGCTATTCCTCCTATGAGCAGGCCGCCGCTGCCGCTGCTGCCTATCCCGGCGGCTTTGCGGCCTGGATTGACGGCACATGGCAGGCCAGGGTGGGGGCTTATCTGAACAAGGAAGCAGCCCAGTCCGCACAGGCTGCGCTGGGATTATCCGATGCCGTACTGGCTGGTACCTCCAGCTATGGCGTATCGGTGGTCAAAACAGGCACCAGTCAGATTTTGTTTCAGTTTGACAGCTCCTCTGGGCTGTGCCTGGGGATTGTACCCGGTCAAAGCGGCACTGTCAAAACAGAAACCATCTTCCGGGGCAACACCTATTACGGCGGTTTCCAGTACCAGCGGGTAGGAGGGGGGAATCTGACCGTCAGCAACGTGGTGCCGCTTGAGGACTATGTCCAGGGGGTGATTGTCCGGGAAATGAGTTCCTCCTGGCCATCAGAGGCCCTGAAAGCCCAGGCGGTATGCGCCCGCACCTTTGCCTACCGCAGCTACACCGCCAGCAAGCACATCAGCCAGGGCTTTGATCTCTGCAACTCCACCTGCTGCCAGGTGTATTACGGCATGGACGCCGTCACCGCCAGCAGCAGCAAGGCAGTGGAACAGACCTATGGAGAGTACGCCTGGTATAACGGTTCCCTCATTGATGCGGTATATTCCTCCCACAACGGAGGCGCCACCGAAAGCGCCGTGAATGTGTGGGGCAGTCAGGTTGGCTATCTTATTGGCAAAACAGACCCCTATGAAGCCTCTGTGGTCAACAAGATCCCCAACTATAACTGGACTGTAACCTATACGGCACAGGAGCTTACCGATTTGTTGAATTCCAAGGGCTATCTCAACTCTGGGATTGTAGATTTCAAAGTGACCAAAACGAGTCCCACCGGCAATGCCATTGAAATTACCTTTACCGACTCCTCCGGCAAGACCTGGAGCAAAATCCGGGACGCCTGCCGCACCTTTCTGGGGCTGCGCTCCATCCATTACACCGTCACCAGCTCGTCCGGCAGCGGCAGCCCCTCCGGCGGCAGCTTTCCCGTCAACGGAACAGAGACGCTGGACAGTCTCAGCGGAGCTTACGCCATCAACGGCAGCGGCAATACCGCCCAGCTGGGCAGTGAGGTCTATCTCCTTGACGGCAGCGGTCAGGTCAGCCAGGCCCAGACCGGCGGGAATGACGCCAAAGGGAGCGACACGGTCTTTACCATTACCGGTTCCGGCTGGGGCCATAACGTTGGCATGAGCCAGTGGGGCGCCTATGCCATGGCCCAGCAGGGCTATACTTACAAAGATATCCTTACCTTTTACTATACTGGAATCGAGGTGCGCAAACCATAAAAACTTCGGATTTTTACTTTGACCTGCCGGAGGAACTGATCGCCCAGACCCCGCTGGAGCGGCGGGATACCTCCCGGCTGCTGGTGCTGGACAAGCACACGGGCGAAACCCGCCACATGCACTTTTACGATCTGCCCTCTCTGCTGCGGCCGGGAGACTGCCTGGTGCTCAACGACTCCCGGGTGCTGCCTGCCCGGCTGATCGGTCACAGAATCCCCGGCGGGGGAGCAGTGGAGGTCCTGCTGCTCATTGACCGGGGCAACAAGACCTGGGAGTGTCTGGTGCGGCCAGGCCGCAAGCTGAAGACAGGCGCCCGGATCTCCTTTGGAGACGGACAGCTCACCGCCCAGGTTACCGACGTGCTGGAAGGCGGCAACCGGCTGGTACAGTTTGAATACGAGGGAATCTTCCTGGAAACTCTGGAGCGGCTGGGCAAAATGCCCCTGCCTCCTTATATAAAGGCGGAGCTTCAGGATCCCGAGCGCTACCAGACCGTCTACTCCCGGGAAGTCGGCTCTGCGGCCGCCCCCACCGCCGGCCTGCATTTCACCCAAGAACTGCTGAAACAGGTGGAAGATCTGGGCGTGCGCCTGGCCTATGTCACCCTCCATGTGGGGTTAGGTACCTTCCGTCCGGTCAAGGAGGAGGATATCTTAGACCACGAGATGCACAGCGAGTACTGTATGATTTCCGCCCAGACTGCGGAAACCATTAACCGCACCAGAGCAGAGGGCGGACGGGTTATCTGTGTAGGCACCACCTCCTGCCGCACCATTGAGTCCTGGGCAGCAGAGGATGGCACCCTGAAGGAGAGCGCCGGATGGACCAATATCTTCATCTACCCTGGGTATCGCTTTAAAACGCTGGATTGCCTGATTACCAATTTCCACCTGCCGGAATCCACCTTAATCATGCTGGTATCCGCTCTGGCCGGCCGGGAGCATGTGCTGGCCGCTTATCAGGAAGCGGTGGCGCAAAAGTATCGCTTTTTCTCCTTTGGAGATGCGATGTTCATAGCAAGCGGGATACCCGAAATAGGCGAAAAGCCGGAAAACCCAGATAAATCAACGGTTTCAGAGGAAAATCGTTAACCGACCAGATATACAGAATTAGCCCGCCGGATAAGCAAAACCCATCACGCCTGGAGAAGATCGAGGGTATGTGCATAAAATTTGTGTCTAAATTGTGAACGGATTTTGCATAAACACGGAGCGAAACTGAATATTGCGCATGAGAAGAGCGAAGCCCCCGACCACACGGCCGGGGGCTTTTTCACGCCTTATAGGTGAAGCGGTGCTCTATTCCGTTTTTGAAGGTGATGGCAGCCACCCTGCCGTCATCGGCATCTATGTGGTCAATGACGGAGGAGAGGAAGCTCTTGGGCACGGCGTGGTCGATGGAGCGTATGTACTTTTCGTAGTCGATGTAGCTATCCTCAATGAGCTTTTCGGCCATGATGTAGTAGCTCGCCTTTAAGATGAACTTGTCGCTCAGATCTTGGCCCTGCTCATCACGGGAGCGGATTTCATCGAGGCGAGCGTTTACCTGCTCAAGCTGATTGGAGAGATCCGATCTCTGCATAACGAAATCCTTCTCCGGCATTGCGTTCTCATCGTACAGATAGAGGGTGTTGAGGCGCGATATGGCGTTCTCGATCCTCTGCTTTTTGCTCCTGAGCGTGTCGAACTCGGTGATGGTTCCGTCGGAGCCGGAGAGTGCGAGCTGGGGCCGGTATTCGTCGGCGTCGCCTGCGGAGGCGAAAGCGTCCATGAGGCTTGCCAAGGCATCCTGGTTGATGCTCTCTACCATGGAAAATGCTTCGCCGCGCAAGAGCTTCTTGGAGAGGGCGTCCGTGCTGGAAGAGCCGTCATAGCTCTTGGCTGCCCGAATGATGTTGGCGATGTAGTTCAGAACGAATGGTCCGAGTACCATGTCGGAGATGTATTTGTTGGTGCAGGAGGTCTGTTTCCGGCGCCGGCTCCCACAGGCGTATATGGACGGCCGGATGCCGTTTGCTCTCCGGCGATCCTGGTTGGCTATCATGTTCGAGCCGCATTTTGCGCAGCGGAGGAGTCCACCGAAAATATGGAT
>CALWOK010000074.1 GCA_944383125.1 uncultured Flavonifractor sp. | reverse complement strand
GCCGATGGTTCTATTGTAACGGGTTTTGGGCAGAAAAGAAAGAGACAATTTTACCAATCGTACACGCCGGCTGTCCGCCCCCCTTCTCTCTTCCCGGATATGAAAAGAGGACCATTGCAAAAGCAATGGTCCTCTTTCAACTCACATCAGGCGAACGGTATAGTAAACCGCCAGGATCAGCAGCCAGGCTGCCAGCACGCCGTACAGCACCATCATGCTGCCCAGCACCATGGCCCCAACCACCACAGCTGCAACCAGCGCACAGGTCAGGTAGAGGGTGATATAGTTGGCTGCGTGGGGGAGCAGTTCCACCTGCTTGTCTCCCAACTTCAGGGTACCGTTGTTGGTCTGCATCATCCGGAAGAGCGCTGCCGCTGCCAGCAGGATTACAGCCAGCACCACCAGATAGCCATAGGCCAGCACAGGATGATCCACCACCTGACCGGCAAACCGCACACCCAGCAGGCCCAGAACACTGAGCACCGCCGCACAGAAAAACTCTCTCTGGTAGAGGTAGAAAATCAGCGCCAGCACCGCTACGGCGGGAACCAGAACGGTCAGCAGGCTGAGGCCACTGTCATAGAACAGCTGGATCACCACGGCACACACAGCCAGCGCAAAGGCAAAGACCGTCAGGCCCGCAGGCAGGCGGACAGAGCGTCCCCCTTTCCAGGCGGCCAAAGTCCAGGCCAGCAATGCCACAAAGCAAAGGGGCAGGACAATGACCAGAACTCCCATCACGCTCCTGATGGCAGCAACTGTCTCAATCTGATCCACCGTATAATTCACATAAAGCCGGTTCAGCAGAAGGAGCAGCGCTTCCAGTACAACGGCGCCTAAAATCCACCATAGCACCTTCGTCAGGACAATATCCTCTTCCCGGGCGCGCTGTGCTTTCTGTTCTTTCTTGTTCATGCATCCATCTCCTGTGACGGGACCATCCTGCTACCAATGGCCCTGAATCATCAATCTCATATAGTTTATCAGAACCTGTCCCATTTTGCAAGCCCTGATTGCTTTTCTCTTTTCAATTTGCGCAAACTATGCTAAAATATTGTTTGTTGAATCAATTGTAATATGTACTTTGGCAAACACAAAGCGGTACTGCCCACAGATTGGAGTCTGTTATGAAGCGATCCCTCCCCTTTCTCTTATGTTTCGGTCTGCTGTCCGGCTGTACCTCAGGCGGCTCCGGCACCCAGCCCTCTGAGGCACAATTTTTTTCCATGGACACCCTGATGTCCATCCGGGTATACGACGGAAACGCCCAGCAGGCCCTTCAGGCCGCCCGGCAGGCTGTCACCCGGCTGGACGGCCTGCTCTCCCGCACAGATCCGGACAGCGCGGTTTCCACCCTGAATGCCCATGCCGGAGACGGCCTGCCGGTGGCATTGGATGAACAGACCATGGAAGTGCTGTCCTTTTCCAAGTCCATTGCCCGGCTGCTTCCCGGCTGCTTTGACATTACCATTGCCCCGGTGATGGATGCCTGGGGCTTTACCACCGAGACACGCCATGTGCCTGCCCAGGAGGACCTTTCTGCTGCAATGGCACTGGTCAACAGCGACAAACTGCTGGTGGATGAAACCGCCTCCGCTGCCCGGCTGGAACTGGCTGGAATGGAGGTGGATTTAGGCGCTGTTGCCAAGGGCTTTGCCGCCCGGCAGGCAGATGCCGCCCTGCGGGAACAGGGCGTTACCTCCGCCCTGCTGGATCTGGGGGGCAATGTGACGGTACTGGGGTGCAAGCCGGACGGCTCTGCCTGGCAGGTGGCGGTCAAAGATCCTCAGAATCCTGACCAGGCCCTGTGCGTCCTCTCCCTGGAGGATGAAACCGCCTCCACCTCCGGGGGGTACGAACGCTATTTTGAGGAAGACGGGGTACGGTACCATCATATTATTGACCCGGAGACAGGGTACCCTGCCGAGTCGGGGCTTTTGTCTGTCACAGTGGTGTCCTCCAACCACATGCTGGCCGACGCCCTGTCCACCGCCCTTTATGTGGCGGGGCCGGAGAAGGCCCTGGCATTCTGGGACAGCCGGGATGATTTTGAGCTGGTGCTGTGTACCCAGGACAACCGGGTGATTGTCACCCAGGGACTGGAAGAGGGCTACCGCCCTGCCGGGGAGGATCGGGGGTATACCTATGAGATTGCCCGCCGCTGACCGCAAAAGGCCCACCCTCCTGGACGGAGTGGTGGCCCTGCTGGTGGCAGCCGCCGCTCTGGCACTGCTGATGATGCTCCGCCCCTCCGGCGGAGAGGCCTTGACGGCCGTGGTCACTCTGGACGGCGTTCCCCTGGCGGAATACCGGTTGGACAGCCTGGAAGAGCCGGTGATCCAAACCCTGGAGCAGGCCCCCTATCCCCTGACCATTCAGTTCCAATCGGACGGCGTGCGCATTCTCCACAGCCACTGTCCCAGTCAGGACTGCGTCCATACCGGATGGATTCGTCAGGCCGGACAGCAGATCATCTGCCTGCCCAACAAGCTGATCATCTCCCTCACCGGGACACATGCCGGGGAGTTTGACGCTGTCACCGGCGAAAAAGTTCCCGGCCATACAACATTTTTTTGAAGGAGGCCCCCATGTCCCCATCCCTCCAGCGCCTGACCCGCTCAGCGGTCCTGACCGCTCTGGCCCTGGCCCTGTCGGTGGCCGAGGGGCTGGCGCCTCTCACCATCCTGCTCCCCCTGCCCGGCCTGCGGCTGGGGCTGGCCAATCTGGTGACGGTCTATGCCCTGTGCGCTCTCTCCGGCCGGG
>CALWOK010000073.1 GCA_944383125.1 uncultured Flavonifractor sp. | reverse complement strand
ATCGAAGGGGCTGTTCATGGCGATCAGACCCACCTCAGGCCACTCCTGCACATAGCCGTCCTGGTTGACCGGGCGGGCGTCCAGCACTTCAAAACGCTTAGACTTCATGTCACTGACTCCTTCCCGTAATTAGATGATGTAGGGGGTGGTGGCGCTCTTGAGCTCCTCGCCGGGCTCAAGGGCCTTCAGCAGCTGCATACCCACGTCACGGGCAGCGATAATGGCCTGCTTGACCGCACCGGAATCACCGGAGAAGAAGAAGTTGACCTCGTTGGAGTAGCTGGTGCCGCCGTTGCCGGGGGTGGCTACGGAAATGGCATCCACAGTGGCTGCCTTGACAGCGGTATCGGCCAGAACCAGACCGATGGCGGCAGGAGCACCCACGGTAATGCCGAAGGACTTGCCGATGGGGGCGCCGAAGGCCTTGTTCAGGGCGTAGCTGGCACGGGCGGTATACTGGAACTCCAGGTGGCCGGCGCTGTTGCCGTACACATCGCCGAAGGTACGCTCCACCTCACGCAGGGTGACTTCCACAGCCCGGCGGACGTCGGACACATCCTCAGCGCCAAAGACGATGAAGCAGCCGTGGCCGGCGCCGCCCTCGGTATCACGGGGGCACTCAATGAGCACGATCTCAGAGTTGGTGGCCTTGATGGCCTCATCAGCGGCGAAGATCTGAGGACCGGCGCCTACACGGTCACCGATGATGCCGATGGAACGGTACTTCTTGTCGATGCCCAGCTTCTCGTGGACCTGATGGTCCAGGTTGGCAATGACCAGGCCGATGGTGTGGCCCATAGCGGTGCCTACAAACTCCGTCAGGTTGCAAGCAGGGGCGGGCTGAGCGCAGCTGGCCTCGGGGGCGGGCGCACAGGCGGCCTCGGCGATGCCCATCTTCTTCATGACTTCGTCCATGACCTTGCTGACCAGTTCATCTTTCATGTGTTAACCCTCCGAACTTTATAATTTGAATCCTAGGGGATACGCACCAAGTTTACTCCATGTTGGGGAGAATCTTCTCCACATCGGTGTGGGGTCTGGGGATGACGTGGATGGAAACCACTTCGCCCACCTTCTGGGCCGCAGCGGCACCGGCATCGGTGGACGCCTTGACGGCACCTACGTCGCCCCGCACCATAACAGTGACCAGTCCGGAACCGATCTTCTCATAACCCACCAGTCTCACGTTGGCGGATTTGACCATGGCGTCGGCAGCCTCAATGGCGCCCACCAGGCCTTTGGTCTCAACCATTCCCAGAGCTTCCTGCTGCATATAACTACCTCCTTTTTGTGGCCAACGGCAATTCCCGCTGGGAATCGCACGCTTTCTGAAAAACATTATACCTGAGCGTCTACCTTGTTTTCTTGGCTGACCGCAGCGCTTTTTTGTCTATTTGTCCCAAACAGGCTTGGCCAAAAAATACCCTTCCTTTGTGCATCCCTTCCCATTCCGCCCCCTTTTTCCGCCCTGTACTTTTTTGTCTTCCTATTTTTGCAGCCGAAAAAAATTACCCTTTCCATCCATTGCAGATGTAAAGGGTAATTTTTTGTTCTGCAGATTCTTTTCCTTGTCTCAGTGTCCGGCCACCTTATGAAGGATGGCCCCCACATGCTCCGCCGTGGCAGGCCTGGGGTTGCTGGCGGTGGTCACATCGGCCAGAGCGGCGGAAATCATCTCCTCCCGCAGCTGCTGTACCTGTCCCAGATCCGCCCCCCACTCCTTCAGGGTGGCGGGAATTTTCAGGGTGCGGTTGAGGTGCTGTACCTCCCGCAACAGGTTGGACACACCCAGCCGGACACTGGGGGCAGGCAGATCCAGAGTCTTGGCCAGACGCTGGTACTTTTTTGCCGCCACCGTGTACTCTCCGTTGCGCACCCCTGCCAGGTTGGCGTTGAATTCAATGATGTGGGGCAGCAGCATGGCGTTGATCCTGCCGTGGGCAATGTGGAGCTTGCCCCCGATGGCGTGGGCCATGCCGTGGGTCATGCCCAGGCCGGCCGAGTTGAAGGCCAGTCCCGCCATACAGGATGCGTTGTGCATCTTTTCCCGGGCCAGCAGGTCGGTGCCATCCTGGTAGGTCAGGGGCAGGAAGCGGAAGACCAGGGAGATGGCCTTTTCACACAGGGCGTCGGAAAAATCGTTGGCTCCCTTGGAGACATAGGCCTCCATGGCGTGGGTGAGCACATCCATCCCGGCGTCCGCCGTCACCGATGCGGGAGCGGATACCGTCAGCTGGGGGTCCAGGATGGCCACGGGGGGCCGCAGGGCTTTGCTGTCCAGGGGATATTTGATGCCCTTGGCCCGGTCGGTGATGACGGCATACTCCGTCACCTCGGAGCCGGTGCCGCTGGTGGTGGGGACGGCAAAGCACTCCCACCGGTCGGTATCAATGTTCAGGGTCTGCTTGGCCACCGCCCGGATGGCCTTGGCAGCGTCAATGGTGGAGCCGCCGCCCACGGCGATCATGGCCTCCGCCCCGCAGTCCTTCAGGGCCTGCACTCCGGCCGCCACCACTTCAATGGGGGGATCGGGTACCACCCCGTCAAAAATGGCCACCTGACAGCGGGTCAGGTAGCTGGCAACCTTGTCGGGTACCCCCATGCTGGCCATAAAGCGGTCGGTGACAATCATAACGTGCTTGTCCTCCAGCTTGCGCAGCCGCTCCAAGGCCCCCTCGCCGAAAAAGATTCTGGTGCTGAAACTGAATTCCTTCATTGTGCTACACTCCCCCGCCGGCAGCTGTATTCCGGCAGGAGCCGGCGGCAGCTGCGCCTGTCTGATGCCCGGAGGTTACTGCTCCTTCCGGGCGTCTGCCTTCCTGTGCTGTTCCCGGAACTCGGTGGGCGTCACCCCTACCTTCCGTTTGAAGGCCTTGCTGAAGTAGTTGGTCTCCCCATAGGACAGCTCATAGGAGATGTTGATGACGGGCATGTCGGTGTCCAGCAGCATCTGCTTGGCCAGTTCAATTTTGCCGTCGGTCACATAGGCAATGTAGTTCTGCCCGGTCATCCGCTTGAAGTGCTTGCTGAAGTAGCAGGAGCTCATATTGGCATATTCCGCCACCTCATCCAGGCTGATGCCCTTGCGGATGTTGCGGTCAATATAATTGAGGATTTTCTGGCCCCCGTCCACCTCGTAAAACTTGCTCTCCTCCATGGCGTCAAACATGATATCCAGCATTTTTTCCAGGGTGAGGAAGGTGTCATACTTCCGCTTCTGCCGGTCATAGCGGATGCGGAAGTGCTCCAGGCAGCCTTGCAGCTTCCACTGCACCGCCTGGCCGAAGGGAGCGCCCAGATCGGCCACCCCCGCCGCAAAATCCACCACCTCGTTCCGGATCGCCTCTCCATTATCCCCATCCCGGTAGAGCAAATCAAGGTATTCTCTTGTGGTCTGGATGCACTTTTTATATTGGAAGCTGCGCAGCTGCTCCATCAGCCGGTTCAGGTACTGCTGTCTCACACCCCGGTCGGGCTGGGCAGAGGCCTGATGCCGTTCCTCGCTTTTGCGCATCAGAGCGTTGGCCGCCGCCACCAGCCAGGCCGGACGGCAGGGCTTCATCAGATAATCCCGGATGCCCAGCCGCCAGATATGCCGGGAAATCTGTTCCTGATCCCCGGCAGATATCACCAGAATGGGGGTTTCGGGCGCCATACGCTGCACCGCCGAGATCAGATTGCATTTGGCCAGGTTGAACTGGGGGATGTCGGACACAAACAAGTCCATATGCCCGCCTTTCAGAGACTCCAGTGCCTGGGCCTCGGTGGAGGCACGCACAACCGTAACCTCCGGCAGGCCGGTGGACAAAATTTCTCCCGTGATCTGACGTTCCAGCGCATTGTCGCTCAACACCAATATCTGTCTCATCTGTCCTCCTTTCCCGACCTGTCAGGAAATAATTTGTCTAACTGCCCCGTTTTTCCAAGGGCAGCTGGATGCGCACCACAATTCCGGCCTGCCCGTTTTCCCGCCTGGAAACCCGGATGCCGTAGTCCTCGCCGAAGGCGGTACGCAGGCTGTTGTTTGCAGTATAGATGCTGTACTCCTCCTCCCCTTTGGAGGTGGTGAGGAGCTGTTCCCACTCGTCAATGGTCTGGCTGCAGTTATCGCAGTGCAGCTGCAGCTGGAAGCATTCCACCTCCTCTTCCCCGTAAAATTCCAGCCGCACCGGGGTCAGATGTTCTCCTACAAATTCATCCAGCATTTTGTCCACAATGGGCTGGAGCAGCATAAAGGGACAGGAAATCCCCCAATACCCTGTGGGTACCGAAATATGGAAATCCAGCTTGTCCCCCACCCATGCCTTCTGAATGCGCAGCAGGGCGGCAATGTAGTCCAGCTCCTCCCCCAGGGTGGAGATTTTTTTCTTGCTTCCGGAGGTATAGCGGATGACGTCGGCAAAGTCATAGGCCACCTGTTCGGTCCGGGCCGCCTTCTCCTCGTAGGCCAGGCGGGAGATGATATTCATCACATAATAAAAGTAGCGGGATTCCAGATTGCGGCCCACCGCCTCGGCCTCCTGCTTGCGGATGGCCATTTCCAGCTCGGAGCGCACCACCCGCTCCTCGGACAGCTCCTTGTCCTTTTCCGCCAACGTGTCCCGCACCTGTCCGCCCTGCTCCCGCTCGGTCATGGAAACAATGATATCCCGGAGGATATGTACCGTAGCCGCCACCTTTTCATAGGAGACCGGCTCCATCTGTTCATAGAGCGCCACAATTTCCGGGTGTTTTCTCCAGTTGCTCTCCTCCTGGGGCAAAATGTAGTCCAGCTGGTGCTCCTCTTCGTCGCTCATCCGCACCTGCCCCCCCAGGACTGCCCCCACATAGGTGCCGTTGACAATGAGGGGAACTGCAAAATCCACCAGGCCGGCATGGCAGCGGTAAATATAGGGCTGCCCGGTGATGGCGGCGTGGAGTCCGCCGTGGGCATCACACTGGGCGCACATCTCGGAAAAGCCCTGCACCTCCCGCACCTTCATACAGTGGTCGGTGAAACCGCTGTATTTTGTAATGGGATTGCCCCGGTAGTCCACGGTCACAGCGCCGATTCCCATGGCCTTGGAGCAGTTATCCTGGATGGACTGGAGCAGCTTGACATCAATCATCTGAGAAATCTTTTTCTTTTCACTCATCACATTCTCCCTACTATAAGTACTGTAATTCCGCCGGAAAAACCGTTTTTCCAACAGAACCATGGGGAGACGTCATCTAAATTCCTCCGTTCTCCGGGGAAATGCCTCCCTGCCAGACCGTTTTTGATCGTTTGCTTTTTATTATATCAAAACTGCGGCGTATGGCAAGGCGATTTTTCTGCTTGTACCATAGCATCGGCCCATCTTATTTGCAAGACACTTTTTTGCCGGATGCTTTCCGTGGCGCAAAACAAAAAAGGAAGTGCGGCTGCACTTCCTTTTTTGCGGGCAAAAAACTTCCTTTTTTTGTTGCGCGGTTACATCAGGCTGCGGTACAGACCGGCAATTTCCTCCACGCTGGTGTCTCTGGGGTTGCCGGGGCAGCAGGCGTCCGCAAAGGCGGACTCGGACAGGAACTGCACGTCGGCCTCCTTCACGATCTCCTTCAGGTCGGCGGGAATGCCCACGTCGGCGGACAGCTGCTTGACGGCGGCGATGGTGGCGTCGGCGGCCTCAGCCTCGCTCATGGCGTCGATGCCTTCCACCCCCATGGCCTTGCCTACCGCCCGGTAACGGGCGCCGGCCACCGTCTTGTTGTACTCCAGACCGGTGGGCAGGAGGATGGCGCAGGCCACCCCGTGGGGGGTGTCGTAGAGGGCGGACAGGCCGTGGGCCATGGAGTGGACAATGCCCAGGCCCACATTGGAGAAGCCCATGCCGGCAATGTACTGGCCCAGGGCCATGCCCTCCCGGCCCTCGTCGGTGTTTTCCACCGCCCCCCGCAGGTGGGTGGAGATGAGCCGGATGGCCTCCAGGTGGAACATGTCGGAGATGGCGCAGGCGCCCTTGGTGATATAGCCCTCAATGGCGTGGGTCAAAGCGTCCATGCCGGTGGCGGCGGTGAGGCCCTTGGGCATGGAGGCCATCATATCGGGGTCCACCACGGCATCTGCTGGGATGTGGTTGGTGTCGGCGCACAGAAACTTCCGCTTCTTCTCCACGTCGGTGATGACGTAGTTGATGGTCACTTCTGCGGCAGTACCGGCAGTGGTGGGGACGGCAATGGTAAAGACGGCGTGCTTCTTGGTGGGGGCCACCCCCTCCAGGGAGCGCACGTCGGCAAATTCAGGGTTGTTGACAATGATGCCGATGGCCTTGGCGGTATCCATGGCGGAGCCGCCGCCGATGGTGATGATGCAGTCGGCGCCGGAGTCCTGATAGGCCGCCACGCCGTTCTGTACATTCTCAATGGTGGGGTTTGCCTTGATGTCGGAGTACACCGCATAGGCAACGCCGGCGGCGTCCAGCAGGTCTGTCACCTTGGCCGCCACCCCGAACTTGATCAGGTCGGGATCGGTACACACAAATGCCTTCTGATAGCCCCGGGCGGTCAGCTCGGGTACAATGTTCTCGATGGCACCCTTGCCATGATAGGAAATGGTATTCAGAACGATGC
Organism: uncultured Flavonifractor sp.; assembly: GCA_944383125.1. Taxonomy (GTDB): domain Bacteria; phylum Bacillota; class Clostridia; order Oscillospirales; family Oscillospiraceae; genus Flavonifractor. Next base: position 2,039 of record CALWOK010000073.1, on the reverse strand, counting down.
GGTTGGCCATAGGAATGTCTCCTTTCACATGCTGCTCCTGAGGAGCCTGGCATTCAGCGTTTCCGCTGTCATGCTAGCACAACCCTCGTCCCAAAACAAGAGGTTCCAAACAAAATACACCAAACGGCCAAAAAATGGCATTTGACGCCGTCCGGTTCAGTCCTGGTGAAGGAACCAGGCAAAGCCGTAGGGGTAGAGTTCCACCCGGTCCAGGCAGTCAAAGTGTCCGCCGTAGATCAGCTCCTCATAGGGGCCTTGCTCCCAGGTGGAGGCGGTGACAAAGTCCTGGCTGAAGTTGAACATGGCAATGAGCTTGCGGCCCTTGTACCAGCGGCCCACCCCCAGCACATGGGGGTTGCCCGTGTCAAAGGTCCACACATCGGCCCGGGCGTCAAAGGCAGGCTCGGCGCTCCGCAGCTCCTCCAGACGGCGCAGCCCCTCAAACTGCTTGCCCTGGCGGGTGGCGGTGTCGTGGCGCAGGCCGGCCAGATCCCACCGGAAGTCGCCCCGGTGGATATACCGGCTGTCGTCCCACTTCTCTCCGTCCTGGTGGTAAGAGTAGTCGTTGAGCTGGCCCACCTCGTCCCCGCTGTACAGCACCGGGATGCCGCTCTGGGTGAGCATCCAGGCGTGGAGCATCAAATCGCAGGAGATGGCCCGCTCCAGCTTGAAGGGGTCCTGCTCATAGTCGGCGGCCTCCACCCCGCACAGAGAGGCGGTGGTGCCGCACAGACGGGCGTCCCCCAGCCGGGGATCGTCGTTGTACAGCTCTCCCCGGCTGTTGCTGCCGGGCAGCTTGCCGGTGAACCAGTCGTTGAGGAACTTCTTGTGGGCCACCTCCTGGGTGCCGAAGCGCTCTTTCAGCCAGGTATAGTCCAGACCCCAGCCGATGTCGTCATGGCAGCGCAGGTAGTTCAGGAAGAGGAAATCCCGGGGCAGTCCGCACACCGTATCCATCTGGTGGCGCAGCAGGGATACGTCGCCGGTGGCCAGGGTGTGCCAGGTGGTGGCCATGGTGGTGACGTTGTACAGCATGTGGCACTCGGGCTTTTCGGGGGAACCAAAGTAGGGGGCCACCTTGGCAGGCTCCATTACCACCTCTCCCAGCAGCAGCACGCTGGGACACACAATCTCGCACACCATGCGCATCATGCGCACCAGGGTGTGGACCTGGGGCAGGTTGCGGCAGTTGGTCCCCAGCTGCTTCCAGATGTAGGGTACCGCATCCAGCCGCACCACATAAATGCCCCGGTTGGCCAGGTAGAGCAGGTTTTCCGTCATGTCGTTGAACACCACGGGGTTGGCGTAGTTCAGATCCCACTGGTAGGGATAGAAATTGGTCATGACCACCTGCTTGCAGTCCTCCAGCCAGGTAAAGCTGCCGGGGGCGGTGGTGGGAAACACCTGGGGTACTGTCTCCTCAAACTGCCGGGGAATGTCCCAGTTATCATAGAAGAAATAGCGCTCCCGGTAGCCCGGCTCCCCTGCCCGGGCTTTTCTGGCCCACTCATGGTCCTCGCTGGTGTGGTTCATCACAAAGTCCAGGCACAGGCTCATGCCGTCCGCACGGCAGGCATCTGCCAGGGCCTCCAGGTCTTCCATGGTACCCAGCTCGGGCTGCACCGTCCGGAAGTCGGCCACGGCGTAGCCGCCGTCGCTGCGGCCCTTGGGGCTGGCCAGCAGGGGCATCAGGTGCAGATAGTTGACGCCGCACTCCTTGATATAGGGCAGCTTTTCCCGCACCCCTTTCAGGTTTCCCGCAAAGGCGTTGGTGTACAGCATCATACCCAGCAGATCCCGGCGGCGGTACCAGTCGGGGTCGGCCTCCCGGCGGGCGTCCTGAACCCGGAGGGCCTCCTTGCGCTCCTCCCAGCACCGGCGGAGCATGGATACAAAGTAGTCAAAGGCGGCAATGTTTCCGTGGTACAGCTCGCAGTACAGCCACTTCAGCTCCTCATAGTGGCGGGCCAGACGGCGGTCAAAGGTCCCGTCGTCCTCCTGGGGCTGGGGCTGCTCCTGGGGCTGTACCTCTGCCTGCT
>CALWOK010000072.1 GCA_944383125.1 uncultured Flavonifractor sp. | reverse complement strand
ATATTGCTGAGCGGGTCAAGTTCTGATTATTTCCCATCTTCTCCGCACCTGTTCCATGCCGCCGGTCCCGGCGTCACAAGCGTTTTGGCCCCAGGCCAAAACCTTGGTGGGGACGAATTTACTTCGGCCGCACATAATCAAATCCGGGTCCCCAAAAAATCTAATTTTTTGGGGTACAGGTGCGCATTCCCATCAGTGAAGTGAAAAACTATATCGTTGAGCGGGTTAAGTTCTGATTTGCATCAAAAAAGCCCTGTTGCTGACGCAACAGGGCTTTTTTCTTGCCTTTTCTTACATGCTGAGGGCTTCCCGGGCAAACTGGGCAGCCTGTTCCAGGTCATTCCGGTCGGGGTGGGACAGGGCCAGGTCAAAGGCCCGAAGCATGGCCTGCACCTTATTGTCCTCCGGGTTTTGGGCCAGCTGGGCCTCGTACCGCTCCCGCACAGCCTGGGGCATTTTCCCGGTACAGAAAAAGGTGCTCACCACCTGGTTTCCCTGGGGTACCTCCCCCTTGAACCGTTCTACCAAAGCCGCAAAATAGGCCTCCGACAGGCCGAACCCGGCGGTACCGAAGAGGGCAATCCGTTTGCCGTACAGGGTGTGCAGAAAGGCTGCCATCTCCCCTGTCATGGTACCTTTATCGGTCCAGGAGCCTGCAAAAACCAGTTCGGCCCGGTCCACGTTCTGGTCAGGCGGACCAAAGGCCACAATCTCATGGCCCTGGCAGGCCTCTTGGATGGCCTGAGCCACCTGGGCGGTGTTGCCGGTGGCGCTGGAAAACACAATGGCTATTCTCATGGGTCCTCCTTTGGACAGCGGGCCAGTCAGATACCAGCCCTTACTTGTACTTTTTGCTCTCCGCCACTGCCAGCTGGTCGCACCGGTTGTTGAAGGGATTGTCCGCATGGCCCTTGACCCAGTGGAGGTTGACCTGGTGATAATCGCATAAATCCAGCAGTTCCGCCCACAAATCCGGATTGAGGGCGGGTTTTTTGTCCGACTTGACCCAGCCTCTGGCCCGCCAGCCCTTGGCCCATCCTTTTTGCAGCGCGTCCAGCACATACTTGGAATCGGAGTACAGCTCCACGGTACACGGCTCCTTGAGGGCTTTCAGGGCGGTAATCACCCCTGTCAGCTCCATCCGGTTGTTGGTGGTGTGGGCCGCTCCGCCGGACAATTCCTTTTCATGGGCGCCGTACTGGAGGATGGCGCCCCATCCCCCCGGCCCCGGATTGCCCGAACAGGCCCCATCGGTATAAATGGTGACTGTTTTCATAGTCCTCCTTCCAGACCTTCCCCCCTCAGGGGGGAAGGTGCCCCCGCAGGGGGCGGATGAGGGGGCATACCGTTCTGCTTCCTGCATAATTGCAGCGCAAACTCCCTCAAACCTCTGTAAAATATCCAAATTACTGAACCGTAATAGGGTCAGCCCATAGGTTTCTTTCAGATATCTGGTACGTTTCTGGTCTTGATCCACACCTGTTTTCTCAAAATGCTGGGAGCCGTCCAGTTCAACGACCAATCCGGCCTGTGCACAGTAAAAGTCCACGATATAGGGTCCAAATACCACCTGACGGCGAAATTGCTGCGGAAACGTACGAAGAAATTGATACCACAGCTTATTTTCTTCTTTTGTGGCATGTTTTCGCAGGTCTTGGGCATTCCGTTTCATCCATGGGTGCATACTGCCCGCCCCCTCATCCGGCCCTCCGGGCCACCTTCCCCCCTGAGGGGGGAAGGTTTTTTATAACTCTTTCAAAATCTCCTGCCGTTTCTGCTCATACTCTTCCTGAGTAATCAAACGGCGGTCATAGAGTGACTGGAGCTGTTCCAGGCGGGCCTGGGGGGAGGCCTGGGACTGCTGGGACGGTTCGGTTTCATCCTCAATGTGGATTTCCGGGCCTGTATAGCCCTTTCCAAAGGCCTGATAGAAGTTTACTCCTGCAATGACGCCGGCAATGATGGTCCAGAGCACGCCGAACAGCGCAGCCGCGCCGCCTGCCATGGAAAACTGGGGAATAATCACAAACAGGCCGATGATGACAAAAATGCAGCCCATCACGCCCCCCAGGATGGAACCTTCCTTACTGGGCCGGTAGGTGACTCGTTTTTTCATGGCTTACCCCTCCTCTGTAGGTGTCTCTTCTTCCTCCTCTTCGTGATCGGTACGGGCAAAGGAAATGACTTTCACGCCCTCTTCCAGATTCATAATTTTGACTCCTTGTGCTGTACGGCCATAGGTGGAGATGCCGGACACCGCCATGCGGATAATCACGCCGGCGTCGTTGATGACCAGCACATCGTCGCTGTCGCTCACCACCTTGACCCCCACCACAGGGCCGGTCTTGTCGGTGACGTTGTAGCCCTTAAGCCCCAGGCCGCCCCGCTTCTGGGGGCCGTCTGCCCGGATATATTCGTCCATTTCGGTCCGCTTGCCATAGCCGTTTTCGGTAATCATCAGCACCTGGTGGTCGTGCTTGGCCCGGGCGGCCCCCACCACATAGTCGCCCTCCCGCAGGGAGATGCCCCGGACGCCGGCGGCGTCCCGGCCCATGCAGCGCACGTCGGTCTCCTTGAAGCAGATGGCCATGCCGTCATGGGTGACAATGAGAATGGCTCTGTCTCCATCGGTCTCCCGGACACAGATCAGCTCATCCCCTTCCTCCAGGGTAATGCAGCGGATACCCGCTTTGCGGGCGGTGTGGATGGAGGAGAGCTGGATGCGCTTGACGGTACCCCGGCGGGTCACCATCACCAGATACCGGTCCTCGGGGAACTCCCGCAGATGGATCATGGCAGTGACCTTTTCCTCCTGCTCAATGGGCAGGATGTTGACCAGATTGGTACCTCTGGCGATGCGGCCCGCCTCGGGAATCTGATAGCCCTTTTTCCGATGAACCCGTCCTTTGTTGGTGAAGAAGAGGATATAGTCATGGGTGGAGGCGGTGAAGACGGTGTCCACATAGTCCTCTTCCTTGGTGGACATGGCGGTAATGCCCTTGCCCCCCCGGCGCTGGGTGCGGTAGGTGGAGGCGGGGGTGCGCTTGATATAGCCCCCGGCGGTGAGGGTAAAGACGCACTCCTCCTCTTCAATGAGATCTTCAATGTCAATCTCATCCTCCACATCCTGGATTTCAGTGACCCGCTCGTCACCGTACTTGTCCCGGATGGCGGACAGCTCCTCCTTGAGCACTCCACGGAGCATTTCCTCCGAGGAGAGCAGCTGGTTGAAGTAGGCAATGCGCTCTTCCAGCTCCTTGTACTCGGCCTCCAGCTTTTCCCGGTTCAGGCCCTGGAGGGCAATGAGGCGCATATCACAGATGGCCTGGGCCTGGACCTCATCCAGGCCAAAGCGGTTCATCAGGTTTTCCCTGGCGTTGTCATAGCTCTGGCGGATGATGCGGATGACTTCGTCAATGTTGTCCTGGGCAATGAGCAGCCCTTCCAGCAGATGGGCCCGCTCCTGGGCCTTTTTCAGGTCGTAGCGGGTACGGCGGACAATGATTTCCTCCTGGAAGGCGATGTACTCGTCCAGAATGTGCCGCAGGGAGAGAATTTTAGGCTGGGACTGGTCGTCCACCAGGGCCAGCATGTTGATGGCAAAGGTGGTTTGCAGCTGGGTCTGGGCAAACAGGCGGTTGAGCACCACCTGGGGGTTGGCGTCCCGCTTCAGCTCAATGACCACCCGCATGCCGTTGCGGTCGGACTCGTCCCGGATGTCGGAAATACCCTCCAGCCGTTTGTCCTCCACCTGGTCGGCCATATTTTTGATGAGCATCCGCTTGTTGACCTGGTAGGGAATCTCTGTGACGATGATGCGGGTGCGGTTCTGACCGAACTCCTCAAACTCGGTGCGGGCCCGGACGCACACCCGGCCCCGGCCGGTGGCATAGGCGGCCCGGATGCCGGAGCGGCCCATAATGATGCCCCTGGTGGGGAAATCTGGGCCTTTGACGTGCTCCATCAGGTCGCTGAGGGTGGCGTTGGGGTCATCCAGCACGCAGATGGCGGCATTGATGACCTCCCGCAGGTTGTGGGGCGGGATGTTGGTTGCCATACCCACCGCAATTCCTGCCGAGCCATTGACCAGCAGGTTGGGGAACCGGGAGGGGAGCACCCGGGGCTCCTTGCGGCTTTCGTCAAAGTTGGGATCCCAGTTGACGGTGTCCTTTTCGATGTCCCGCAGCATTTCATCGGAAATTTTGGACATGCGGGCCTCGGTGTAACGGTAGGCGGCGGGGGGGTCGCCGTCGATGGAGCCAAAGTTGCCGTGTCCGTCCACCAGGGGATACCGCATGGAAAAGTCCTGGGCCAGACGCACCAGGGCGTCGTATACGCTGGCGTCGCCGTGGGGGTGGTACCGGCCCAGCACGTCGCCCACGCAGGTGGCCGACTTTTTGAAGGGCTTGTCGGCGGTCAGATTGTCCTCATACATGGCGTACAGGATACGCCGGTGGACCGGCTTCAGACCGTCCCGCACATCGGGCAAAGCCCGGCCCTTGATGACGCTCATGGCGTACTCAATATAGGACTGCTCCATCTCCTTCACCAGAGGGGAAGTCACAATGGTCTGGTCCGGATATCGGATTTCCTCCGGGTCATATTGGGGTTTTTTGCTCATGCTGTTGCCTCTCAATCTTCATGATCGGGAATGTGTTCCGTATAGGCTTTCCCCCGCTGGGAGGAAGCTGGCAGCCGCAGGCTGACGGATCAGGGGTTCCTGCTCTTGCAGGCCCCCTCATCCGGCCCTGCGGGCCACCTTCTCCCCTCAGGGGAGAAGGTCAGGCGGAATGTAATCCCTTAATAGTCCAGGTTCACCGCATATTTGGCGTTCCGCTCGATGAATTCCTTTCTTGGCTCCACCTTTTCGCCCATCAGGATGGTAAAGGTCTGGTCGGCAGCCACAGCGTCGTCCAGCTCAATGCGGCGGAGGGTACGCTTTTCCGGGTCCATGGTGGTTTCCCACAGCTCATGGGCGTCCATCTCACCCAAACCCTTGTAGCGGTTGATTTCCACCTTGGCGTTGGGATGATCGCCCCGCAGTTCGGCGGCAATCTGTTCCCGCTCAATATCATCAAAAGCCACCCGGGTGGTTTTGCCCCGGGTCAGCTTGTACAGGGGGGGGACAGCGGCATACACATAGCCGTGTTCAATCAGAGGCCGCATAAACCGGAAGAAGAAGGTCAGCAGCAGGGT
>CALWOK010000071.1 GCA_944383125.1 uncultured Flavonifractor sp. | reverse complement strand
TTTTTATTGGATTGGTTCAGTTCAGATTGGGCAGGGCGGCCAGCAGACCGTCCACATCCTCCCGGCTGGTGTGGAAGCAGGTGACAAAGCGCACCACCGTATGGGTTTCGTCGTAGGGACACCAGTCCTCACACTGGCACACCGCCTCAATCTGAGGCTTTACCTCATTGGGGGCCACCACAAAGACCTGATTGGTGGGAGACTCCACCCACAGCTGCCATCCCTTTTCCTTCAGCCCCGCCTGGAGCCGGGCGGCCATCTCATTGGCCTGACGGCCCATGGTAAAGTACAGGTCGTTTTCAAAGAGGGCCAGGAACTGGGCGCCCTGAATCCATCCCTTTTCCATCACTGCTCCCAGCCGCTTTTTCATGCGGAAAAAGCCCTCGGTCAGCTCGGGCCGGGTAATCACCAGAGCCTCGCCGAACATGGCCCCGTTTTTGGTGCCGCCGATGTAAAAGGCGTCGCACAGGGCGGCAAACTCGGGCAGGGTCATGTCGTTGGCGTCAGAGGCCAGAGCGCACCCCAGCCGGGCCCCGTCCACAAAGAGGTACAGGCCGTTGGCGTGGCAGAATTCCGACAGGGCGGTCAGCTCCCCCTTGGTGTACACCGCTCCGTTTTCGGTGGCGTTGGAGATATACACCAGTCCCGGCTTGGTCAGGTGGACGTCCTCATGGAGCTTCAGCAGGGGTACCAGCTGTTCCGGGGCAATTTTGCCGTCGGCGTCGGCCTCTACCGTAAGGATTTTGTGGCCGGTGGCCTCAAAAGCCCCCACCTCATGGCCGTTCAGGTGGCCGGAGTGGGGACAGATGGCGGCCTCCCAGGGTTTTAGCAGAAAGGCGCAGGCCACCACATTGGTCTGGGTCCCACCCACCAGAAACTCCACCATAGCGTCGGGACAGCCGCACACTTCCCGGATACGGTCCCTGGCCCGGGCGGTATACTTATCCTCTCCATAGCCGATGTTGCCCTCCAGGTTGGCGGCACACACCGCCTCCAGTACCTTGGGATGGGCGCCAAAGGAGTAGTCATTGCGGAACCAGTATTTCATATCATTACCCTCCATGCAAAGGGGGCGGGCGGCCTGCTGCCGCCCGCCCCTCTGTGTTAGAATTTAAAGGAGTCCTTCAGGCTGACCGACCGGTTGAACACCAGATGACCAGGTTTGGAGTCCTTGTTGTCGGCACAGAAATAGCCCTGCCGCAGGAACTGGAAGGAGGCGGGCGCCTCCACCCCGGCCAGACCGGCCTCTACCTTGGCCCCGGTGAGCACTTCCAGGGAGTTGGGGTTGAGGCAGTCCAGGAAATTCTTATCTCCGGCGTCCGGGTCGGCGTCGGTGAACAGGTTGTCGTACAGCCGCACCTCGGCCTCCACAGCGGTGGCGGCGTCCACCCAGTGGATGGTGGCCCCCTTCACCTTGCGGCCGTCGGCAGGGTCTCCCCCCCGGCTGTTCGGGTCATAGGTGGCAAAAATCTCGGTGATATTGCCGTTCTCATCCTTGGCACAGCCGGTACACTGGATGAGATAGGCCCCCTTCAGGCGGCACTCGGGGCCGTCGGGATAGAGCCGCTTATACTTGGGTACCGGAGTTTCCAGAAAGTCCTCAGCCTCCACATACAGGGTGCGGGAGAAGGTAATCTCCCGGCTGCCGGCGGCGGGGTCGTTGGGGTTGTTCTCCACCTGGAAGGTCTCGCTCTGGCCCTCGGGGTAGTTGGTAATGGTCAGCTTTACGGGACGGAGCACCGCCATCACCCGCTGGGCGGTCAGGTTCAGGTCCTCCCGCAGGCAGTGCTCCAGGAAGGCAAACTCCACCGTGGAGGCCGCCTTGCTGATGCCGTTGCGCTCGGAGAAATTGCGGATGGCCCGGGGGGTATAGCCCCGGCGGCGCAGGCCGCAGATGGTGGGCATACGGGGGTCATCCCAGCCGGACACCCGGCCCTCCTCCACCAGCTGGCGCAGCTTGCGCTTGCTCATGACGGTGTAGTTGATGCCCAGCCGGGCAAACTCAATCTGCCGGGGCTTGGCGGGGACGGGGCAGTTCTGAATCACCCAGTCGTACAGGGGCCGGTGGTCCTCAAATTCCAGGGTACACAGGGAATGGGTAATCCCCTCCAGGGCATCCTCCAGGGGGTGGGCATAGTCGTACATGGGATAGATGCACCACTTGTCCCCCTGCCGGTGGTGGTGCATGTGGTTGATCCGGTAAAGGACCGGGTCACGCATGTTGAAGTTGCCGCTGGCCAGGTCAATCCTGGCCCGCAGGGTATATTTGCCGTTAGAAAACTCCCCTGCCCGCATCCGGGTAAACAGGTCCAGGGACTCCTCCACGGGACGGTCCCGCCAGGGAGAGCGGGCGGGGGTATTCACATCCCCCCGGTATTCCTTGAACTGCTCGGGGGTGAGCTCGCACACATAGGCCAGCCCCTTCTTGATAAGCTCCACGGCGTATTCATACATCTGCTCAAAGTAATCGGAGGCAAAATAGAACCGGTCGCCCCAGTCGTAGCCCAGCCAGTGGATATCCTCCTGGATGGCCTCCACATACTCCACGTCCTCCTTGGTGGGGTTGGTGTCATCCATGCGGAGGTTGCACAGGCCGCCGTATTTCTCGGCGGTGCCGAAGTCCACAAAAATAGCCTTGGCATGGCCGATATGCAGATAGCCGTTGGGCTCCGGCGGGAACCGGGTATGGACGGTCATGCCTTGGAACTGACCACCCTGGGCGATGTCCTCGTCGATGAAGTCATGGATGAAGTTTTGCGTCATGGTGGGGTTCAGCTCTTCTGGCATATGATTACACTCCTTCTGTTTTGATACAGGTCAGTATTTTACCCCGATTGCCGAAAAAAAGCAAGAGCGGAACACAGCCGCCCTCTTGACTTGCGCATAACCCGGAAGGTCGGGCATATACTCTGCTGAGGTGAAGGCCCATATGGTAGGCATTGCGGCACTGTCCGAGACCGGGGAAAAGAAGCTCCAGTTTACCCAATTCTTATTGCTGGGGCTGCG
>CALWOK010000070.1 GCA_944383125.1 uncultured Flavonifractor sp. | reverse complement strand
CTTTACGCCGGACTACCAGCCCATCAAGGGGAAGGAGGATGTCATCTCCGACCTGCGGAAGGCGGCCAAGGGCAGCGACAAGGTCTTTCTGGCCACCGACCCCGACCGGGAGGGGGAGGCCATCTCCTGGCACCTGAAGGAGCTTTTGAATATTCCGGACGACAAGACCTACCGGGTGACCTTCAACGAAATCACCAAAAAGGTGGTCAGCGAGTCCATCGCCGCCCCCCGGGCCATTGACCAGGATCTGGTGGACGCCCAGCAGGCCCGGCGGGTGCTGGACCGCATTGTGGGCTATCAGATTTCCCCTCTGCTGTGGAAAAAGATCCGCCGGGGCCTGTCTGCCGGGCGGGTGCAGTCGGTGGCCACCCGGCTGGTGTGCGAGCGGGAGGCCGATATCAAAGCCTTTGTCCCCCAGGAATACTGGTCATTGGAGGCCGATCTGGCCCGCATTGCCCCCAATCTGGGGCAGTTCAAGGCCAATTTCTACGGCAGGGAGAAAAAGCTGGAGCTGAACAGCCAGGAAGAGGTGGACGCTGTGGCCCAGGCGGTGCAGGGAGCGCCCTTCTCCGTCACCGGGGTCAAGCGTCAGGACAAGCAGCGCAACCCGGCGCCCCCCTTCATTACCTCCACCCTCCAGCAGGAGGCCAGCCGCAAGCTGAACATGGCCCCCCGGCGCACCATGTCCATTGCCCAGCAGCTGTACGAAGGGGTGGACATTGAGGGAGAAGGGACTGTGGGTCTCATTACCTATATGAGAACCGACTCCCTCCGCCTGTCCGACGAGGCCACCGCCGCCGCCCGGGAGTTCATTTTGTCCCGGTACGGGGCGGACTACTACCCCGGCAAACCCCGGGTATACAAGACCAAGTCGGGCGCCCAGGACGCCCACGAAGCCATCCGGCCTTCCAACGTGGCCCTTACCCCCGACGACATCAAAAAATCCCTCACCGCCGAGCAGTATAAGCTGTACAAGCTGATCTGGAGCCGGTTCCTGGCCTGTCAGATGGCCTCTGCGGTGTATGACAGCGTATCCATTGAGGTGACTTCCGTGGGCTATACCTTCCGGGCCACCCACTCCGCCCTGAAATTTTCCGGCTACACCGCCGTCTATGTGGAGGGCAAGGACGAGGAGGAAGAGGCCTTCCAGTCCCCCCTGCCCGACCTGAAGGAGGGGGAGCCGCTGGAGCTGAAGGGGTTAAAGCCCGACCAGCATTTCACCCAGCCCCCCAGCCGGTACACCGAGGCCACCCTTATCAAAGCTCTGGAGGAAAAGGGCATCGGACGGCCCTCCACCTACGCCCCCACCATTTCCACCATCCTGGACCGGGAATATGTGGTGAAGGAGGGCAAGAACCTGCGCCCCACCCCCCTGGGGGAGGTGGTCACCGGCCTGATGAAGGACAAATTCAGCGACATTGTGGACACCGCCTTTACCGCCAACATGGAGGAGCAGCTGGACCAGGTGGAGACCGGCAAGGTGGACTGGAAAAGTCTGCTGGGCCAGTTTTACGGCGGTTTTGCCCAGGAGCTGAAGCAGGCCGAAACCGATCTGGACGGGGAACGCATCAAGGTACCCGACGAGGTATCCGACGTGATCTGCCCCAAGTGCGGACGGAATCTGGTGTACAAGTCGGGCCGGTTCGGCCGGTTCCTGGCCTGTCCCGGCTGGCCGGAGTGCGACCACACCCAGCCCATTGTCATTGAAATGCCGGGCAAATGCCCCAAGTGCGGCGGAAAGATTCTGAAAAAGACCTCCAAGCGGGGCTATGCCTATTATGGCTGTGAGAACAACACCAACAAGGACGAGGCCCGCAAGTGCGACTTTATGACCTGGGACGTGCCGGTAAAGGACAACTGTCCCCAGTGCGGACAGACCCTGTTCAAGAAGTCGGGCCGGGGCTTTAAAAAGCCCTTCTGTATCAACCCCGAGTGTCCCAACTTCCTGCCGGAGGACCAGCGGGGATACAAGAAAAAGACTGCCGCAGCGGCGGAGACTCCGGCGGAGGGCGCGCCCCCGGAAGAGGAGAAAAAGCCCGCCAAAAAGGCGGCAGCCAAAAAGACCACCGCCAAAAAGACCGCTGCCAAGACAACCAAGACAGCCGCCAAGAAAACCACAGAGAAAAAGACCACCGCCAAAAAAGCTACCGCCAAGCAGAACACCGAGGGGTAGGGGTGTGACCACGAAAGGAGAAACCATGGAACCTGTTACCGTCATCGGCGGGGGCCTGGCGGGGAGTGAAGCCGCCTGGCAGCTGGCCCGGCGGGGCATTCCCGTTGTATTGAAGGAAATGAAGCCAAGCAAAATGACCCCTGCCCACCATACCCCCTGGTTTGGAGAATTGGTGTGCTCCAACTCTCTGCGCTCTGACCAGCTGGAAAATGCGGTGGGCCTGCTGAAAGAGGAGCTGCGCCGGATGGGGTCCCTCATCCTGTCCTGTGCCGATACCCACCGGGTAGAGGCGGGCGGGGCGCTGGCGGTGGACCGCCACGGCTTTGCCCAGGCCATTACCCAGCGCATCCAGAGCCACCCCCTCATTACTGTAGTAGAGGAGGAAGTGACCCGGCTGCCGGAGCAGGGCCAGGTGATTGTGGCCTCAGGGCCGCTGACCTCTGACCCCCTGGCCCAGGCCATCCAGGATTTTTTCCCGGAAAGCCATCCCCTCAACTTTTTTGACGCCGCCGCTCCTCTGGTGAGCTTTGAGAGCGTGGACATGGAGAGCGCCTTTTTTGCCTCCCGGTATGACAAAGGTACCCCGGATTATATCAATTGTCCCATGACAGAAGAGGAGTACAACGCCTTCTGGACCGAGCTGTGCCACGCACAGGAGGCGGAGGTCCACGGCTTTGAGGACAAACACGTCTTTGAGGGCTGCATGCCGGTGGAGGTCATGGCCCGCCGGGGCATCCAGACTCTGTGCTACGGACCCTTGAAGCCCCGGGGCCTGAAGGACCCCAAGACAGGCAAGGAGCCCTTTGCCGTGGTGCAGCTGCGGCGGGACAATGCCGACGGCACCATATATAATCTGGTGGGGTTCCAGACCCACCTGAAATGGCCCGAGCAGAAGCGGGTGTTTTCCATGATTCCCGCCCTGAAAAACGCCGAGTTTCTCCGCTATGGGGTGATGCACCGCAACACCTATCTGGATTCCCCCCGGCTGCTGGACCGGTACTACCGGGTCAAAAAGGAACCCCGCATCTGCTTTGCCGGGCAGATGACCGGGGTGGAGGGCTATGTGGAGTCTACCGCTTCGGGCTTCCTGGCGGCGGTGGAGCTGGCAAGGCGGCTGGAGGGCAAAGCGCCCGTCCATTTCCCCCAGGAGACCGCCACCGGCGCTCTGGCCCTGTATATCAGCAATGAGAGTGTGGTTGACTTCCAGCCCATGAATGTGAATTTCGGCATCATCCCGCCCCTGGGATACCGGGTGAAGGGTAAGCGGAACAAAAACGCCGAGCTGTCCAGACGGGCGCTGGAAGCATTGGAAGGTCTGGATGCAGGGACAGAAACCCTTACAGACGGTTGAGGGCCAGACCCAGGCGCAGGCCCTGTAAAAAGGCCCGTTCCCGCTCCAGCTGACCCAATTCATCCAAAGTATCCCGGAGCTTTGCGGCAAAGTCTGCCCCAAGCCCGGCCTGAACGGTAGAGAAATGCCGTTCCCGCAGGGCTTGGCAGGTCTGATATGTGTCGTCTGATGGGGCGGGAAAATGCTCCAGGGTTAGGGAGAACAAATCAGGAATTAACGTGTTCATAGCATCACCCCACTTATAGCGTGTATTTATTATACACGCTATAAGTGGGGGTAGTCAAGGGGGGATTTGGTGTACTCCAATGAATTGTTTGGCTTACGGCTGAGAGAACTCAGAAAACTGCGGGGGGAAACACAGCAGGAGCTGGCAGAATTTTTGGGTGTCAAACCAAATCAGATTGGCGAGATGGAAAACGGACGGAAAGCATCTACCTTTGCCAAGCTGGCCCAGCTATGCGAACACTACAATATTTCTGCTGACTATCTGTTGGGGCTGACCGACCAACCCCGGCCACTGCTGCCGGTGATCGGTGAATGAACTTAGAAAGTAGAGGAGAACCATATGAAAATCATTGTAGATGCCATGGGAGGCGACAACGCACCTGCTTCCAATGTACGGGGGGCTTTGTCGGCGGTGAAGGAGCTGGGGGTGGAAGTCATCCTGGTGGGCCAGGGGGAGGAAATCCTCAAGGTGCTCAAGGAGGACGGCATTGACCAGCTGCCCAAGGGGCTGGAAATTGCCCACGCCAGCCAGGTGGTGGAGATGTGCGACAATCCCGCCACCGCCTTCCGGGAGAAAAAGGACTCCTCTCTTACGGTGGGGCTGAACCTGCTGAAAAGCGGCGGGGGGGACGCCTTTGTGTCTGCTGGCAGCACCGGAGCGCTGCTGTCCGCCGCCACCCTGATGATCAAGCGCATCCGGGGCATCCGCCGGGCGGCCCTGGCCCCGGTGGTACCCACCGGAAAGGGCGGGGCGGTGCTCATTGACTGCGGCGCCACCGCAGAGGGTACGGCGGAATACCTGCTGCAATTCGCCTTTATGGGCTCCTACTATGCCGAGCGGGTGCTCAAGCGCCCGGAGCCCCGGGTGGGCCTGCTGAACATCGGCGCCGAGCCTTCCAAGGGAACCGATTTGCAGCGGGAGGCCCACGCCCTGCTCACCGAGGCGGGCAAGGCGGGCCGCCTCAACTTTGTGGGCAACGTGGAGGCCCGGGAAGCGGTGTACGGCGAGGTGGACGTCATTGTGTCCGACGGCTATTCGGGCAACATTTTCCTCAAAACCATGGAGGGTACCGGCGGCTTTATCTCCAGGCAGCTCAAGGGGATTTTTACCCAAAATATCTTGACCAAGCTGGCGGCTGTCATGGTGTCCGGCGGGCTGAAGCAGTTCAAAAAGATGATGGATTCCAGCGAGGTGGGAGGTACCGCCCTCATCGGCATTTCCAAGCCGGTCATCAAGGCCCACGGCTCCTCCAACGATTACGCCATCAAAAATGCCATCCGGCAGGCCCGGGATTTTGCCGCCTCCGGTATGATTGACGACCTGGTGGAAAACATTGAATACATGAAGCTGCCCGGCGGCGAGGGATAAAAAATTTTTGTTACCTATTGACAGGTGTCCAAAACTTGCCTATTATCATAGTGCAAGCGCAATGAACCCGTCGGTAGACGGATGGGACAGGAGTAGATAAACATGATTTTTGAGAAGCTTACCGGTCTGCTGTCTGAGCAGTTTGGCGTAGAGGCAGACAGCATCTCCATGGAAACCACTTTTGAGGATCTGGGCGCCGACTCTCTGGACATCGTGGAGCTTACCATGGCGGTGGAAGAGGAGTTCGGGCTGGACAGCATGGAGGAGGACGATCTGTCCGGGCTCTCCACTGTGGCCGATCTGGTCAACTATCTCAAGTCCAAGCTGGAGGACTGAGCGATAAGAGCACTGGGGAGCCCCGCCGTTGGCGGGGCTCCTGTCATGAAAGGAAGATACCGCAAATGGAAGCCTTGGAAGAAAAGCTGGGGTACCGCTTCAACCAGCGGGCCCTGCTGGAAAACGCCCTGACCCATAGCTCCTACGCCAATGAGAACAAGGCAAAGGGCTGTCAGAGCAACGAACGGCTGGAGTTTTTGGGGGACTCGGTGCTGGGGATGGTGACGGCAGATTACCTGTTCCGCACCCACCCCGACCTGCCCGAGGGAGATCTGACCCGCACCCGGGCCGCCCTGGTGTGCGAGGGCAGCCTGGTGGAGGTGGCCCAGCAGCTCAGCCTGGGGTCTTATCTGAAGCTGGGCAAGGGGGAGGACGCCGGCGGGGGCCGGGAGCGGCCCTCCATCGTGGCCGACGCTGTGGAGGCGGTCATTGCCGCCGTCTACCTGGACGGGGGCATCGGCTCCGCCCGGAAAATCATCCAGAAATTTATCCTGGACCGGGAAGAGGAGAAGAGCGCCAGCCGGGACTATAAAACCGCCCTCCAGGAGCTGGTGCAGCGGGAGAGCGGCCAGGTGCTGGGCTATCAGCTCATCGGTTCAGAAGGCCCCGACCACGCCAAGATTTTCTCAGTGGAAGTGGATTTGAACGGCATCCCCGTGGGCCAGGGCAAGGGCCGCAGCAAAAAAGAGGCGGAGCAGAACGCTGCCAAGGCCGCTATTGAAAAGCTGAAAGGCTAAGGAATTGCCATGGACTCCGCCTCTTTTGCGAACGGCAGTGAGCCGCCGCTTTGCGGCGCCA
>CALWOK010000069.1 GCA_944383125.1 uncultured Flavonifractor sp. | reverse complement strand
GGGCCACCGGCACCACCGTCAGCACCGCCGGCACCCAGGTGGAAAACAACAGCGGCGAGGCCGTTACCATCCCCGGCGGCACGGTAGAGCCGGGCCAGAGCGGTGTGACTTCCGGGGAGGACAGCAGCGACAGCAGCAAAGAACAGGCGGAAGCCGCCCTGAAAGAGCTGGTCAAGCAGGCCCGGGATTACAATGGCTATGAGGACCAGCCCGACGGGGTATGGCCCTACCAGAGCGACTTCGCCCTGGCAGAGACGCAGGAGGGGCTTGCCCTGACCGTGGCCTATTCCATGGAGCAGATGGAGGACGGCACCGCCGTCAAGGATCTGGCCCGCTTCCTGGGTGCCTTGTACCGCCAGGATGAGGGGCAGACCTGCCTGAATATTGTCTATCAGGGGGAGACCTTTACCTGGGACGCCGACCGTGGGCTGCTGGGCTCCAACTGGGTAAAAGACCCGGAGCAGCCGGAGAACAGCGGCAATACCCTGGTATCGGTGCTGGGCCAGCAGTTTACCAGCCAGGGCCGGGTGGATGAGCTCACCCTCCAGGGGCCTCATGAGGCCGCTCTGCGTCTGACCCTGGACGTGGGAGTGGCTGTCCATACCGGTGAGGAGCTGACCGCTGCCCTGGCCAGTCCCGCTGCCCGGATTGAGCTGGGAGGCTCCTTTGCGGTGGACCGCCAGATCGGCATCACCCGCCCGGTGGAGTTGGATGGCAAGGGATTTACCCTTACAGCATCTGAGGCCTGGAGCGATGCGGGCAAGCAGCTGCTCAACATCAAGGGGACGGATGGAGTGGTGCTCCGGAATCTCACTCTGAACAGCGCCGGTCAGGCCTACGGCGTGCAGGCCTATCAGGCCCCTGGGGCGGCGCTCCATCAAGTGACCCTGCAAAACAGCGTAGGCTCCGGCCTGACTGTCAATGCCTCCACCCTGACGGCGGAGGGCTTACAGGTGACGGGCAGCGCCTGGCAGGGCATCAACCTGTCCGGCAGTGCCGGGTCTGCCCCAGTGCTCACCCTGACTGACGCCCGGCTGGAGGATACCCTGTCCATTGTGGAGGACATCAGCGGGGCAGACAGCGCACCCCTTGCCCAGGTTACGCTGGACGGGGAGCAGCTGGAGGGCAGCCTGTACCGCCAGAACGGCAGATACAAGCAGGTGTTCCTGCTCAACGCCCCCCTGGCGCAGATGGTTCTCTCGGCAGAGGAGTACACCTATGCTGACGGGTATGCCTATACCGGCGCCTTTGACCCGGTGCTCACCGGCGCCCTTGCGGACGGTCTGGCTGTGGAGGTGTCCGCCGCCTATGAGGATGCCCAGTCCCTGGCCAATGGGGACGCCATGAAAGACCTGGCCCGGTTCCTGGGGGCCTTGTACTGGCAGGACAACGGCCAGACGGTGGCCAGCCTGACCTGGAAGGAGCAGGTGTACACCTGGGCCAACGGGGACCATGCCGCCAATACAGGCTCCAACTGGGTAAAAGACCCGGAGCAGCCCGCCAGCAGCGGCAATACTTTGGTATCCGATGTGGTGGCGGCCTATGAAGAATCCCCCCAGGAGACCTTCCCCCTGGTGTTTACCCTGACCGATGGGCAGGGGAATACCCTGAACCTGACCCTTACCATTACGGCGGAGGAAGGGTAACAGAATATTTGCCAAACAAATTCCCCGGCATCCATTGGATGCCGGGGAATTTGTGTTACAGGATCTCCACCTGGTAGCCCAGGGTGTGGTGCGCTCCGGGGGCCAGAGTGATACAGAAGGCTTTATCCGCCAGCTGAGGGCCTTCTCCTGCCACATGGGGTACGCCATGCCACGGCTCGATGCACAGATAGGGAGCCTGCTTGCCTGGGGCAGACCACAGGGCCAGCACCGGGAAGCCGGGGAAGGTCATGCGCACCCCTTTGCCGGTTTTTCTGCTGCGCAGCTCCACCCACTGGGAGGTCAGTCCCTCCAGAATCAGGGTGTCCATCTCGTCAAAATAGCGGTAAGTCAGGGGGAGCAGGTCGCTGTCCTCCAAGCAGGGCCGGGTACGCGCCCTGTCCAGCCCGCTGCCGTCGGGAACCAGGGTGGGACAGGTCTCCCGGTGCTGGAAGCGGATGTCATAGTCCTCAAAGGCTTCGCCCTCCTCCAGGGGGCAGCGGAACCCGGTGTGAGCCCCCAGGCAGAAGGGCATGGGCTGACTGCCGGTGTTGGTGACGGTAACGGTGGTGGAGAAGCCCCTGTCGGTGAGCTGCTGCCGTACCGTCAGCCGGAAGGGGAAGGGATAG
Organism: uncultured Flavonifractor sp.; assembly: GCA_944383125.1. GTDB lineage: Bacteria > Bacillota > Clostridia > Oscillospirales > Oscillospiraceae > Flavonifractor. Next base: position 4,348 of record CALWOK010000069.1, on the reverse strand, counting down.
CAGGCCAGGGTATCCTGATGCTCCGTGAGTACCAGCTCCACCCAGTCCTCTCCCTGACCTCCGATTGCAAAGCTGCTGGTGCGGGCAAAGCCGTGACGGGCCATGGACACCTCCTGGTCCCCAATGTATACGCTCCCCTCCAGCAGGCCCCCTACGATGGGGAAGAGCAGGGGGTTGCGCCCCGGCCAGTAGGCCGGATCGCCGGTCCAGATGTATTCCAGGCCGGTGCCGTCCCGGTAGGACACCAGTTCACCCCCCTTGGTGTCCACGCGGGCGGTACAGCTGCCATGCTTCAGTTCCAGTTCCATGGACTGAGCCTCCTTTTGACAAAGTTACCTTTATTATACCGGCCTGTTTCCCCCAATGCAAGGCTGTAAGGTTTGACAGATGGGCTGTTGGGCGATACAATAAGGAGAAACTAAAAAAGGAAGGAGCAGCCCTTTATGCTGTTTGCGCCATACGAGCGGTACCAGTATGCCAAATCTCCCCTGGTAGAGGTGATCTGCCAGATTCGCTTCCCAACCATCCTGTCCATTGGAGCCAATGAGCCTGCGGAATTTCAGGAGGCCATCCGCAAGGATTTCCCCAAATATATGACCCGTCAGGAGCAGCTGCCCCCCAAGATGGTCAAGAAGGGGGCCGCCACCGTGGTGGAGCCTCAGAAGCCCATTACCAACTATCATTTCATTTCAGAGGACGGCCGGTGGAAGCTCAACCTGACCCAGAATTTTATTGCCCTGTCCACCCTGAGCTACCAGCGGTGGGAGGACTTTGCCACCCGGCTGGACCAGCCTCTGGCCAAGTTTATTCAGATTTACCAGCCTGCCAACTTTGAGCGCATCGGCCTGCGGTATGTCAATGCCATTTCCCGCCAGGCCCTGGGCCTGGAGGATCAGCTGTGGGATGATCTGATCCAGAGCCAGTATATCGGCATCCTAGGTGAGCCGGACGTGGAGGAGAGCGAGATTGCCAAGTGCTCTCTGGATGTGGAAACTCCCCTGGTGGGGGGCTACCGGATGAAGCTCCACGCCGGCCCCGGCGCCATCAAGGTCAACCGGCCCAACCAGGCCCCCACCCAGGAGGTGCGCTTTATGCTGGACGGGGATTTCTCCACCGGCGGACAGATTTCTGCCGACAGCGTCCCCGAAAAGCTGGAGCAGATGCACCGGTTTGCCGTGTGCCTGTTCCGGGGCGCTATCACCAACACCCTGCATGAGGCCATGGGTCCCACCCCGGCAGGAGAGTAAGCCCTTGGCTGATCTCATCATCCGGCCTGCCCGGCCCCAGGAGCTGGAGGACATCTGGCAGCTGGTGCGCCGGGCTGTGGCCCATATGAATGCCCTGGGCAATCCCCAGTGGGGAGAGGATTATCCCACCCGTGACTTTTATGCCGGCGATCTGGACCGGGGAGAGCTGTATGCCGCCCTGGCGGACGGCAGGCTGGCAGGAGTGGCCTGCATCAATACGGCGGAGTCCCCGGAATATGACCCGCTGCCCTGGACCACCAGCCGCCCTGCCGTGGTGATTCACCGCATGGCCATTGACCCTGATGTGCAGCGGCAGGGGGTGGGCTCCGCCCTCTTTGCCTTTGCCCGGCAGCAGGCGGCGGAGCGGGGAATTGCCGCCATGCGCATCGACACCTATTCCCTCAACCACCGGATGCAGGCCCTCATTGCCAAACAGGGCTATACCAAGGTGGGGGAAATCCACCTCCACGGCAGGCCTCTGCCCTATCCCTGCTTTGAAAAGGCGCTGTAACCCTTGCATTTTGGGGAAAAGATGCATACAATGGACAGGTGTCTTGACACAAGGGCGGAGGCTGCCCTGAATATCACGGTGATCAACCGGGAGGTTACAATGCCATGAAGGAACACATCAACTATACCCTGCTCTGTGATTTTTATGAGCTTACCATGGGAAACGGCTATTTCCAGACCGAGGGCTATACGGAGCAGATCTGTTATTTTGACATCTTCTTCCGCAACGTACCTGACGGAGGCGGCTTTGCCATCGCTGCCGGGCTGGAGCAGGTCATTGACTATGTGGAACGGCTCCACTTTGATGAGGAGGACATTGACTATCTGCGGAAAAAGGGCTGCTTCTGCGAGGGGTTTTTGGACTACCTGAAGGAATTCCGCTTTACCGGCGATATCTGGGCGGTACCCGAGGGAACCCCCATTTTCCCCCGGGAGCCCTTCCTGACGGTGCGTGCTCCCGCCATTGAGGCCCAGTTTATTGAGACATTCCTGCTGCTTACCCTGAATCACCAGTCCCTGATTGCCACCAAGACCAACCGCATTGTGCGGGCGGCAGACGGCCGGCCGGTCAGCGAGTTTGGCTCCCGCCGGGCTCAGGGGCCGGATGCCGCCATTCTGGGGGCCAGGGCTTCCTACATTGCCGGCTGTGCCGGTACCGCCTGTACCCTGGCCGATGAGATGTACGGCACCCCGGCCGGAGGCACCATGGCCCACTCCTGGGTGCAGATGTTCCCCGATGAGTACACCGCCTTCAAGACCTACTGCCAGCTCTACCCCAACTCTGCCACCCTGCTGGTGGACACCTACAACGTGCTGAAGTCGGGGGTACCCAACGCCATCCGGGCCTTTCAGGAGGTGCTGCTCCCCCAGGGCATTACCAACTGCGCCATCCGGCTGGACAGCGGAGATTTGACCTACCTCTCCCGGAAGGCTCGCAAGATGCTGGACGCGGCAGGGCTGACCGAGTGTAAAATTGTGGTGTCCAACTCTCTGGATGAGTACATCATCCGGGATCTCCTCCTCCAGGGTGCAAGCATTGATGCCTTTGGTGTGGGCGAGCGGCTGATCACCTCCAAAAGCGAGCCGGTGTTTGGCGGGGTGTACAAGCTGGCCGCCATTGAGGACAAAGAGGGAAGGATCATTCCCAAAATCAAGATCAGCGCCAACCCGGACAAGATGACCAATCCGGGCTTCAAAAAGGTATACCGGCTCTTTGACAATGAGACGGGCAAAGCCTTTGCCGATCTTATTACCCTGTGGGACGAGACGGTGGACGAAACCAAGCCCCTGGAGCTGTTTGACCCGGAGGCCACCTGGAAGCGCAGTGTATTCACCAACTTTACCGCCAGGGAGCTGCTGGTACCTATTTTCCGGAACGGCAAGCGGGTCTATGACTCGCCCCCCATTGCAGAAATGCGGGCCTGGTGTGCCGGACAGATTGACCTGTTGTGGGACGAGGTCAAGCGCTTTGAAAATCCCCACAACTATTATGTGGATCTCTCCCAGACGCTGTGGGATTTGAAACAGAGCCTGCTGAACAAGGAAGGCCACTGAAAAACAGGACTGCCCAACCGGGCAGTCCTGTTTTCTCTATTGCAGTAAAAAGTGCAAAAAATGGGCTTTATTTTGGAAACCATGGATTGGAAACGGGGAAATGGTATAGAAAATTCATCTGGGGCAAAGCTATGCTCGGATCATCTGATCCAACAAAACGATTGCAAAGGAGATGCAACGTCATGTCTAACAACAACAGCAATCAGCCCGTGGTTACCAGCGCCCGTGAGGCCCTCAACAAGTTCAAGATGGAGGCGGCCCAGGAGGTGGGCGTGGATCTGAAGCAGGGCTATAACGGCCACCTGACCAGCCGGGAAGCCGGCTCCGTGGGCGGCCAGATGGTCAAGAACATGAAACCCGCACGAAAGACGAGCTTTGCCCGGGCCAGCCGCACCATGACGGGCCATATGCGGGAAGTCAACTACATCACTTCGGTAACCCTTTAAAAGACCTGAACCCATACCGGGCAACTATGCCTGCCCCGGGAAGCACATAACAGCATCATGCCGGACGGATTGATTCAGCAGTAATAGCCGGTGGTGCTCAGCAGCTTCCCCAACTTGAGGTACTCAATGTGCAGCCCCTCATAGATCGCCCGCCGGTCTACCGGCGTACCGGCGGCCGCGGCAGCATATGCCGCCGACACAGCCACCGATTTGATGTTGCTGCCGGTAAATTCAAACTTTTCCGCCAGCTCGTCAAAGCGGATGCGGGGATCCATGGGGATCTCCGGGGGAAAAACGCTCTCCCAGATCTGCTGCCTGGTCTGCTGATTGGGCATGGGGATATTGACAAAATAGGTCATGCGGCGGCAGAAGGCCTCGTCAAAGTTGCGGACATGGTTGGTGGCCAGGATGGTGATGCCGGGAAACTGCTCGATCCGCTGCAGCAGGTAGGCCGTCTCCATATTGGCGTATTTGTCCTTGGAATCTTCCACCTGGGTGCGCTTGGAAAAGAGGGCGTCCGCCTCGTCAAAAAACAGGATGCAGTTGATATCCTGGGCAACATCAAAGAGGCGTCCCAGATTTTTTTCGGTT
>CALWOK010000068.1 GCA_944383125.1 uncultured Flavonifractor sp. | reverse complement strand
TTTCCAAGATCGCCTTTGCCCTGATGGTGGCCTCCATGATCATCCCCTTCCAGGCCATCATGATCCCCCTGGTGAGCATCTACGGCGGCACCCTCAACGTGCTCAACCACCGCATTACCCTGATCTTCATGCACACCGGTTTCTCCATGGCCATGTCGGTCTTTATGTTCCACGGCTTTATCAGAGGCAACATCCCCGTCGCCCTGGAGGAGGCGGCCTACATTGACGGCTGCACCCACTTCCAGACCTTCTTCAAGATTGTACTCCCCCTGCTGAAGCCCATCATTTCCACCATGGTCATTCTGAACTCCCTGGCCTTCTGGAACGACTACCTGCTGCCCTCCCTGGTGCTCACCGACAAGGAGCTGTTTACCCTGCCCCTGTCCACCTACAGCTTCTACGGCACCTATTCTGCCGACTACGGCACCATTATGGCGGGTCTGCTGCTGTGCGTCATTCCCATTCTCATTCTCTATGTGGTGCTCCAGAAGCAGATCATCGGCGGCGTGGTATCCGGCGCAGTCAAATAAAAAAGCGATGCAATTCTACCACAAGGGTGACGGTTGCCCTTGTGGTAGAATTCCGTTATAATAATAAATTCCGGCCCCCCATGCACCGGGGCCGTGGAGACCGGAAAAGGAGGCGGTATGCGCCTATGAGAAAGGATACCCTGCATCTGAAGGCCCCGGGCAACTGGATCAACGACCCCAACGGGTTTATCTGCTGCCGGGGCAGGTATCATCTGTTTTATCAGTACTTTCCCTACGCCCCCCGGTGGGGTACCATGCACTGGGGCCATGCGGTGAGCCGGGACCTGGTCCACTGGGAGCATCAGGGGGTGGCCCTCTATCCCACCAAGGGCTACGACCGCAACGGGGTATTTTCGGGCAGTGCTCTGGAGAAGGACGGCAAGCTGTATCTGTACTATTCAGCGGTGCGCTATCTCCGGGAAAATGCCGATGACATCCACATTGCCCCGGACGATACCTATGAGACCAGTCAGGCCATGCTCATTTCCCCCGACGGGATGCGCTTTGACAACCTGGCGGACAAGCGCCAGATCATCCCTGTGCTGCGGGACGAGGACATAGGAGACGCCAAGGACACCCGTGACCCCAAGGTGTGGGTGCATGAGGGCAAGTATTACATGATTCTGGGCAGTACCTTCCGGAAGGAGGAGGGGAAGGCCCTCTTCTACCGCAGCGAGGACGGGCTGTCCTGGCACTATGTGAACCAGTACGCCTCCCCGGAGTTCCGCGCCATGCTGGAGTGTCCCGACCTGTTCCGGCTGGGGGAGCAGTATGTGCTCATCGGCTCTCCCATGGGGGTGACGGAACCGGGGGTGGAATACGAAAACCACGCCATGTGGGCGCTGGCCCGGTTTGACCATGAGAGCTGCGCCCTGTCTCTGGAAAGCCCCATGGTCTATATGGACTACGGCCAGGACTTCTATGCCCCCCAGACCACTTTGGACCAGGAGGGCCGCCGGGTGGTGGTGGGCTGGATGCGGATGCCCCAGGCGGTGGAGGACGCCCCGGACGGCCGGGGGCCGTGGAACGGCATGATGAGCCTCCCCCGGGTGATGGAGCTGCGGGAGGGGCAGGTGTACTTTGGGGTACACCCCAATGCGGCAGACAGCTTTGTACCCACCGGCCTGCCCTGGCAGGAGGTGGCGGGCCGGATGCCCTTCCGGCTGAGGGCCACCCTGTCCCAGGGGCAGGGGCTCAACGTGTGCGGCTACCAGATCAGGCTGGAAGAGGGACGGATCAAAACCGACCGCAGCCAGGTCTTTGTGGACCTGCCCCAGTACCGGCGCACCGCCGAAACGCCGGTGCTGGCAGGGGACAGCTGTTCCCTGGAGGTCTATGTGGAGCCGAATCTGATCGAAGTGTTTGTGGATGGCGGACGGTATGTCATCAGCCATGTGGTGTACAACCTGGGTTGTGCGCTGGACGGACCGGTGGAGGAGCTGTCCATCCTGCGGGAGCAGGGATAAAACATCCTTCTAATTCATTGGGAAAGGAAGCGACATACTATGATGGATATAACCACCATCGGGGAGGTGCTCATTGACCTGACCCAGACGGGGGTCAACGAGCAGCAGGTACCGGTGTTTGCGGCCAATCCCGGGGGCGCCCCTGCCAATGTGGCGGTGGCGGCCGCCCGGCTGGAGGCCAAAACGGCCTTTATCGGCAAGGTGGGCCGGGATGGATTTGGCACCTATCTGGCCGATGTCCTGAAGGAAAACCGGGTGGACCTGTCCGGGCTGCGCACCGATGAGGCCCCCACCACCATGGCTGTGGTGGCGGTGGCCCCCGGGGGAGAGCGCTCCTTCCGCTTTGTGCGGGGGGCTGACAGCCATCTGGCCCCCGAAGAGGTGGACACCCGGCTCATTGAAAACAGCAAGGTGCTCCACTTTGGTTCGGTGAGCCTGACCGCCGGCAATGCCCGGACGTCCACCCTCTTTGCTGCCCGCCAAGCCCGCCAGAGCGGGGTGGTGGTGAGCTATGACCCCAACTACCGCCAGGTCCTGTGGAGCAGCCAGGAGGAGGCGGTCCAGTGGATGCGCACCCCTCTGCCCCTGGTGGACATCATCAAGCTGTCGGACGAGGAACTGCCCTTGATTACCGGCACCGACGACCCGGAGGAGGGGAGCCGCCGTCTGGCAGAGGAGGGCATTGACCTGGTGCTGCTTACCCTGGGGGACAAGGGCGCTTTCTACCGCTGGCAGGGCAAAACCGGCCTGGTGGCGGGGGTACCCACCACCGTGGCCGACACCAACGGCGCCGGGGACACCTTCCTGGGGGCGGTGCTCAGCCGTCTGACCCGCCGGGGGGAGCATCCCCTGGAAGGGCTGGAGTATGACGAACTGGAGGAGATTCTGGCCTTTGCCAACCGGGCGGCCTCCAAAACCTGCTCCCGCAGCGGAGCCATTCCCGCCATGCCCACCCTGGCAGAGGTAGAGTAAAAAGGAGGAAACGCCTGTGAAGCGCAAAAAGAACCAGACCGAGCCTGAGATCAAACTGCCTGAAGGGGAGAAGGGGACCCCTTTTATTCCCCTGGCCATGAAGCGGCCCGACCAGCCCTTTATTCCTCTGGCCTACTCCGCCACCCCTGCCGGGGCTGCTCAGGAGAAGGCCCCTGAAAAGCCCAAGGCAAAGACCACCAGAACCAGAAAGACCGCCAAAAAGCAGGCGGAGGAGCAGCCCCAGGAAGCAGTTCCGGCAGAATCCAAAGAGCAGGCGGAA
>CALWOK010000067.1 GCA_944383125.1 uncultured Flavonifractor sp. | reverse complement strand
CGGGCCAGATCGGCCTCCAATGACCAGTATTCCTGGGGGACAAAGGCTTTGATATCGGCCTCCCGCTCGCACACCAGCCGGGTGGCCACCGACTGCACCCGTCCGGCAGACAGGCCCCGGCGGATCTTTTTCCACAGCAGCGGGGAGATCTGATAACCCACGATGCGGTCCAGCACCCGGCGGGCCTGCTGGGCGTTCACCAGATCCATGTCAATGGCCCGGGGATGGGCAATGGAGTCATTGACCACCTTTTTGGTAATCTCATTAAAAGTCACCCGGTAGGTTTTATCATCGGGAATGCCCAGCATCTCCTTCAGATGCCAGGAGATGGCCTCCCCTTCCCGGTCGGGGTCGGTGGCCAGAAAAACTTTTTCGCTCTTCTTGGCGGATTTTTTCAGCTCGTCAATAACCTCTTCCTTGCCCTTGATGGGCTGATAGTCCACCGTGAAGTCGTGTTCCATATCCACACCCAGCTTGCTCTTGGGCAGGTCCCGGACGTGGCCCATGGAGGCCTTGACCTCATAGCCGGGACCCAGGTATTTGCCGATGGTCTTGGCCTTGGCAGGCGACTCCACAATCACCAGATTTGATTTCGCCACAGTTTGATGCTCCTTTTATCCTTGTTCCTCAAAACGGACGGCGGCAGCAAAGCGCCGCCCCGGTAATTCCTCTAAATAGCCCATGGCCTGCAGGAGAGTCAGGGCAGTATTTACCCGCCGGGCGGGAATTTCGGTCTCCCCTACAATCTCATCCGGCCCCATGGCCTTCTCGCTCAGCAGGAAGAAAATATCCCGCTGCTCCTCCCCCATCTGGTCCAGCCCGCTGCGGGGGAGCACCGGCAACTCCGGCTTTGCCTCCTCCGGCGGCCCCTCTTTGGGCTGCTTTTGGGGGACGGACACCGGTTCCAGGCGCTGGTCCAGCTCTTCCTGGGTTAACCGGCCCGGATAATGCAGTTTATGCCCGAACCGTCCCTCATACTCACATAAAATATCCCAGGCAGTGTTGACCAGCTTGGCCTCCCCCCGGGAGATCATCCGGTTGGTGCCGGCGCTCATGGGGGCATCCGCCGGACCGGGGACCGCAAAGACCTCCCGGCTCTGGTCCAGGGCGGTGCGGGCGGTAATCAGGGTACCGCTGCGCTCTCCGGCAGCCTCCACCGCCACCACCCCCAGGCACAGGCCGCTAATGATGCGGTTGCGCAGGGGAAACCGCCAGCCGTTGGGGGTGGTACCGGGGGGATTTTCCGATAAAATGGCCCCACGGGCGGCCACATCTTCATACAATCGGCTGTTCTGGGCGGGGTAAATCACATCCGCCCCACCGGCCAGCACCGAAACCACCTGTCCCCCGCCCTGAAGGGCGCCGGTCAGGGCGGCGGCATCAATGCCCTGGGCCAGTCCGGACACCACCAAAGCCCCTGCTCTGGCCAGCCCCTGGGCCAGCCGTCCCGCCATACGGATGCCGTAGGGGGTGCAGTCCCTGGCCCCTACCATGGCAATGGCGGCTTCCTCGTCAAAGCGGAACCGTTTTCCTTTGCCGTAGAGTACCAAAGGATAGTCGGGCAGCTGGAGCAGCCGCTCGGGGTAGTCGGCATCCTGACAGCTCATCAGGTAAAGCCCCAGCCGGTCGCACTGCTCCAGAATACGCTCGGTCCGGTTCAGGGATTTGTCCGACAGGGCTTTTTTTACGTTTTCCGGCAGCGGAAGCAGGTCAAAGGCACCGGCATCGGCAAAGTACACCTGCTCGGCACTGCCAAAGTAGTCCAGCAGGGCCACCGCCCCCGCCGGGTTCAGCCCCGGGCAGGTGGACAGCCACAGCAGATAGGATATTGCCGCCATACCGGCCTCCTTTCTCCTTACCGGCTTCGCCAGCCCTCCCAAAGCACCACGGCAGCTGCCACGGCGGCGTTGAGGGACTCACACCGCTCCCGCATGGGAATTTTTAAGGTCATGGCGCAGGCCTCCAGCACCTGGGGAGATACCCCCCGGCCCTCGCTGCCAATGACCACCGCACCCCGCTCCAGATTGGCCTGGCCCACGTCGGCGGTATGCTCCCCCAGAGCAGTGGCATACAGGGGCAGCTTTGCCCGCTCCAACAATGTGGTCAGTTCCTCCAGCTTCAGCTCCCACACCGGCAGCCGGAAGCAGGCCCCCATGGTGGCCCGCACCGTTTTGGGGGAAAAGGGCTCGGCACAGCCGGGCAGCAGCACCAGGCCCTCCGCCCCAAAGGCGTCGGCTGTCCGCCACACCGTACCCACGTTGCCCGGGTCCTGCACCCCGTCCAGCACCAGATAGCGGCCGGGGGCCAATCCCTCCGGCGGCGTCAGGGCAGGGGTACGGCACACCGCCAGCATCCTCTGGGGGGTGTCCACCGTAGACACCGATTTCAGCACATCGGCAGGGACCTCCACCAGCCGTACCCCCTGGGGAACACCGGCAGGCGGCGCAACCCCCTCCGATACCAGCAGGGTTTCCACCTGTCCCTCCCAGCGGAGGGCTTCCTTTACCAGTTTGTCCCCTTCGCACAGAAACACACCCTCGGCCCGCCGGGTCTTTTTGTCTGCCCCCACCTTGCGCAGGCGGGCAATCAGGGGATTCTGGCGGCTGGTAATCCGCTCCAGCTCCATGGCTTACAGATCCTGGAGGCTGTTTACATCCTCGGTGCGGCCCAGGGCCACCACCGTGTCGCCAGCCTCCATAATGGTGCTGGGGCCGGGGGTCACATTGAAGGCCTCCTCCCCCTTTTTCCGCACCGCAATGATGTTGACCTTATATCTGGCACGTACGTCCAGTTCCATCAGGTTCTTGCCCTGCCACTCTTTGGGTATGGTGGTTTCCACAATCCCCACATCGTCGCTCAGCTCGATGAAGTTGAGCACGTTGGAGCTGGACAGGCCCTGGGCCAGCTTGACCCCCATCTCATGCTCGGGAAATACCACCCGGTCGGCGCCGATTTTCTCCAGCACCTTCCGGTGGACATGGCTCTGGGCCTTGCAGATCACCCGCCGTACCCCCAGCTCTTTCAGGTTAAGGGTAATGAGAGCGGAGGTGCCTACGTCCACCCCCACCGCCACCACAGCGCAGTCATAGTTCCGCACACCCAAGGCCCGCAGAACGGCAGGGTCCCGGGCGTCGCCGGTCACGGCATGGGTGACTTTGTCGGCCACCTTCTGTACATTCTCCTCCGAATCGTCCAGAGCCAGCACCTCATGGCCCAGGGAGCTTAACTCCATGGCCACAGCACTGCCAAACCGGCCTAGGCCGATGACAACAAAGGTTTTCAAGTATGACACATCCTTTCCGTTGGTTGGCTCAACCGATCATCACATTCATGTCGGGATATTTCAGCTTGGCGGGGAATTTGCTCCGGGTAACCACAGCAATGGAGAAGGAGAGCACACCCACCCGGCCGGTATACATCAGTACAATAATCAAGGTCTGGGAAAGGGTGCTCAGGGTTGGCGTAATGCCGGTGGTCAATCCCACCGTTCCCATAGCAGAGGCCACCTCATAAGCACAATCCAGATAGGGCAGATCTTCCACGGTGGAAATCAGCATGGAGCCCAGCAAAAAGAGGAAGAGCATCACCAGGGCCAGGGTCATGGCATTGAGCACCCGGCGGTAGGGAATGGTGCGCCCCCGGAAGGTCACCTGCTCCCGGCCCGCCAGACCAGAGCGGAGAGCCAGCAGCAGCACCGCCACGGTACCTGTCTTCAGACCGCCGGCGGTAGAGCCGGAGGAGCCGCCAATAAGCATCAGAATGGCGGAAAAGGCCTTGCTGGTGTCGGTCAGCCCCCCCTGTCCGATGGCGTCAAACCCGGCTGTGCGCAGCGTCACCGACTGAAAGGCCGCATTGCCGATTTTCTCTCCCAGAGTCATGGAGCCAAGGGTTGCAGGGTTGGCCCATTCCTCCGCCAGGAAGAAAAGCGTGCCGCCCAGGAGAAGGGCGCCCGTAACAATGAGCACCATTTTGCTGTACACCGACAGCTTGCGCCAGCACCGTTTTTCCCAAATATCCTCCCACACGAAAAACCCAAGGCCGCCGATGACAATCAGAACCCCAATGGTACCCAATACCAGGGGATTGTCCTGCAGCCCTGCCAGGCTGGAAAAGGCCCCGAACCGTCCCCCCAGCAGGTCAAAACCCGCATTGCAGAAGGCGGAAATGGCGTGGAAGATGCCCCGCCAGATCCCTCCCAGCAGACCGAAGTGGGGTACAAAGGCGATGGACAGCAGCACCGCTCCCGCCCCCTCCATCAGGAAGGTCCCCATCAGGGCATGGCGCACGGTACGCACCACCCCGTCCAGATCATTCAAGTTTAAGGTAGATACCATAATCAGCCGCTCGGACAGACCGATGCGGCGGCGCAGGGCAAAGGAGAGCAGGCTGATCACCGTCATAAAGCCCAGCCCCCCCAGCTGAATCATGGCCAGAATCACCAGCTGTCCGAAAAACGACCACTGCACCCAGGTATCCACCAGAATCAGGCCGGTGACGCAGGTGGAGGAGGTGGCGGTAAACAGAGCGGTAAAAAAGCCGGCGCTCTGCCCATCCCGGGAGGCAATGGGCAGGGTAAGCAGCAAAGCGCCAATGAGAATGATGGCGGCAAAGGAACCGGCCACAATCCGGGTGGCGTTCAGGCTCCGGTTGCGGATAAAGACATTCCGCAGCCAGAGGGCGCATGTTTTGATCACGGCAACTCCTCCTGTGTGGATGGCATGGGAAACCCAAGTCTGACGGGATGCAGAAAAGCATACCGGAAGAAATTTTCCCTCCAGTATGCCCGTTTGACCCATCCCGCATCCCTTCTCTCGGGGAGAGGGATCTCTCCTGTGGAATCATACAAAGGCAACTATAGCATACCCGCCTGGGATATTCAAGTCAACGATTTTCTCTCCCCTTCCGAATTTTCATAGTTTATTCCCAAAATCAGACGATAAATTCCTGAATCTGGAGTATAAATTCGACAGGGCGGCATGGCTTCGTCCGCAAGCCCCTTGACAAGAACCAGGATATGTGTTATTACTGTATATGTCTAGTATATACAATATGACAGCAAGAGGTGTTCCATGGATATCATCATCAGCAACTCGGGCGGCATCCCCATTTATGACCAGATTACCCGGCAGATGAAGGGCCTCATCCTCCGGGGAGAACTGCAGGAGGGGGAGGCCCTTCCCTCCATGCGGCTGCTGGCCAGAGAACTGCGTATTTCCGTTATCACCACCAAGCGGGCCTATGAGGAGCTGGAGCGTGACGGCTTCATTACCACTGTACCAGGCAAGGGATGCTTTGTGGCCCCCCGCAATCTGGAGCTGGTACATGAGGAAACCCTCCGCCGGGTGGAGGAGCATCTGTCCCAGGCGGTGGACATCGCCAAAACCGGCGGGGTTTCCCTGGCGGAACTGACCGAGACCCTTAACCTTTTATATGGAGAGGATTGTTATGAATAACGCATTGGAAGTATCCCATCTTACCAAGGATTACGGCGCCTTCCGGCTGGAGGATGTCTCCTTCACCGTCCCCGGCGGCACCATCATGGGCCTGATCGGGGAGAATGGAGCAGGCAAGTCCACCACCATCAAGTGCATTCTCAATCTGCTCCACCGGGACGGCGGCACAATTTCCGTCTTCGGCATGGACAACCTGGCAGAGGAACAGGCGGTCAAAGCACAGATGGGGGTGGTGCTGGATGAATCCTCCTTTCATGAAGGGCTGACTCCGCTTCAGCTTGGAAAGACTCTGTCCCGGCTCTACCCCCACTGGGATGACCGGTATTATCAGGACTATCTGATCAAATTTCAGCTGCCCGGGAAAAAGACCATCAAAACCTTCTCCCGGGGGATGAAAATGAAGCTGGCCATTGCCGCCGCCTTCGCCGCAAGGCCCCGGCTGCTTCTGCTGGACGAGGCAACCTCCGGCCTGGACCCGGTGGTGCGGGACGAAATTCTGGATGAATTTCTCAATTTCATTCAGGATGAACACCACGCCATCCTGATCTCCAGCCATATCACCAGCGATCTGGAAAAGGCGGCAGACTACATTACCTATCTGCACCAGGGCAGAGTTGCCATCACCGGAGCCAAAGATGAGCTGCTGGAAACCTACGGCAAGCTGGTGTGCGGCAAGGCAGATCTGGAGAAGGTGGACAAATCCCTGCTGAAGGGCTGTCGGGTGGGGCAGTTCGGCTGTGAAGCCCTGGTCAAAAACCGCCATGCCTTTCTCCGCCGCTATCCCGATCTGACCGTTGACCCTGTTACCCTGGAAGATATTATGGTGCTCACCGGAAAGGGGGATGCCCAATGATGGGGCTTATTTATAAGGATGTGGTGGCGCTGAAAAAGCAGCTCTCCACCCTGCTGGTCTTTGTGGTGGTGTACGGCGGCTTCTGTATAGCAGGGGTGCTTGACTTCTCCATCATCGGTGCTCTTATCACCGTATTCGGACTTACCATTCCCATGTCCTCGGTGGCGCTGGACGATGCCGCCCACTGGGACCGGTATGTGGTATCTACACCGGCCGGGCGGAGCGGAATTGTAGCCGGGAAATATCTCTTTACCCTGCTGGTGATCCTGGTCAGCTTCCTGGCAGGCACCGCCTTTATGGTGAGCCTGTCCCTGTTGGGTTTTACCGATACCCCGCCTTTGCAGCTGATGGTCACCAACCTGTCCTGTGCTGCCGCCACTCTGCTGCTGGACGCCATCCTGCTCCCTTTTCTGCTCAAATACGGAGCAGAAAGAGCCAGAGTAATCAGCATGATTACCTTTATTCTCATATTCGGCGGGGGTATCCTGCTGATGCGGGTCATGGACAACGGCTCCCCCCTCCCTTCTCTGCCCGATTGGATGGGAAATACCCTGCCTGTCCTCCTGGGATTGCTGGTGGCAGGAGGCTTTGCCCTCTCCTATACCATTGCCCAGGGCATTTATCTCAGAAAAGAATTCTAAACAGGGCAATCCCCTGGAGCCAAGCTCCAGGGGATTGCTGTCATTCAATGTGAACATGGTTGTGAATGTGCTCCGAACAGTAGCAGTAATAGCCGTTGCACTTGGAGCAGTAGCGGAACTCCTCATCGGGGTAGTCGGTATCGGTTTTTCCGCACACTGCGCACTTGTGGATATAGCCCTTGGTCTGCTGGGCGTGTTTGGTGGCCTGCCTGAAGTTCACCGTCTGACGGGACCCATGGTGGGCTGCCCGCTGCCTTGCCCAGCCCAGGCTGGCCATCAGGTCACCCCAGAAGAAAATCAGATAGTTGAGGATGGCCACCACAGGGGGCAAAATGCCTACCAGGGCAAAGATGCCGATTCTGGGGATCTGGGCCACACTGCTGAAAATATAGAATCCAAAGAGGGCGGCATCCAGCCAGGCCAGCCACTTCACCTTGATGGGAATGAGGAAGAACAGCAGCACCTGCATCTCCCCGTACAGGGTGGCAAAGGAGAAGAACAGGGACAGGTTTACATAGTACATGGTGGCCGTCACCACAGGCATGGGGATGAACAGATAGACGAGAAAGCCCGCCGCAATGTTGAGGACCAGCCCCAGCAGATAAAACACCGTGAACTTGGTCACGCCCCAGTGCTGCTGCAGAATAGAGCCAATCCAGTAATAAAAATAGAGGGAGAGCAGCAGGAAGAAGGGGTTGGAGCTTTCCGGCACAAAGACAAAGGTAATCAGCCTCCATACCTCGCCCTGCAGGATATAATAAGGGGCGAAGCTCAGCAGGCTGGAGAGGGGATAGCCGTTGCTGAATTGATCCAGCAGCCACACCAGCCCATTGCCCACCACCACAATCAGCATCAGATTGGGGATACCGAACCGGGGATGCTTGTAACAAAACCGGTCCAGCCAGCGTTGAATGACACTCAAAATAATTTACCTCCCACGGCGGGGACAGCCCCGCCTTCAATGTGTCCAGTGTAGCAGGCCAGGGGAAAAATTTCCCAAACAATTTGTAAACTTTCCACCGGTTATTTCAGAATTTTGCGGATTTTTTCCTTCATGCCGGGGGTGAGCACCTTGGCTGCCGCCCGGTAATGGAGGGGCGGCTGGGCCAGAAAGCGCTTTTCCACCTCCTCAAAGGGAAGGGCGGCAAAGGCGGAGAAGAAGGCCGCCCGGCGGGGATTGGCCTTCAGCGGGGTAGCCAGCCGGGGATTGCCCGCCACCGCCTCAGCTACCGGCCGCTCCACCTGACCAAACCGGTCCGCCAGTGCGTCAAATACCACCTGGCCCCTGGCACTGTTCACCAGCACCATGGAAACCCCCTTGTCCCGCTCCACCGGCAGGGCCAGCCTGGGGTCCAGCCCCCAGTAATCTGCCAGGGTAAAGTCAGCGGGACGGCTGGTAGAGGTGTACTGGCAAGAGGCACAGGCGGGCCGCAGGAAGAGCTGCATCCCAAAGCCCCGGCCGTAGCCGGTGCGGTTGAAGTCCTGGGTGTACGCCGTTCCGTCGGCAAACTGTACCGTCAGCCAGGGATGGGACCAGCCATGGGATTTGTCCTTAAAACGTACCCCGGTTACTTCCGACCCCCGTCCTGCTGCCAGCCCCTTCAGCCACGCCTGGAATACAGCGGGAGAGGGTACCCCGTGGCACACCAGATCACAGGTGAGCAGGTTGTCATAGTCCCTGCCCAGATAGCGCTTCAGTCCGTCCACCTGGCAGGGTACCCCGGAAAAGAGCACCTGTGTCCCCTCTTCCAGCAGTTCCTTTACCTGGCGCAGGCAGTCCCCCAGGTCGCTTTGGACATACTTGGAGCCCCGCATGGCTGCCAGTCCCTCCACAGAGCGGGTACAGACATGGCGGGCGGTCATCTGCCCGTCCAGCACCGTTCCAAACACCGCCCCGTTCTGTTCCAGTACATAGCGGGCCAGCAGAGAGAAAAAGCCACCGGAAGAGCTAACCATACGCTCCTCCTCATCGTTGTTCCACAGGGCATGGGCACAGGCGGGAGCGGGGCCAGGTACCGGAGGATGGAGTATGGGACACACCTGCTCACACTTGCGGCAGAGCACACAGTTCTCCCCCACCGCCGGCCGCAAAAAGCCCTCGTGGTCGGGCCGCATGGCAATGGCTCCCACCGGGCAGACAGACGCACAGGCGGTACAGCCGGTGCAGTCCTCCTCTTTGCACAGCACAGGCTTCTCCGGCTGGACCGGGGCAGGCTCCTCCTGAGGCAGAGGGGTTCCCTCCACAGCGGCCTTTAAATAGGCCAGGGAGTCGGCCCGGGCCTCCTCCAGACGGCGGTACACCATCTCATAATCCATCTCCTGGTCAATAGGTGCGGTGGAGTCCAGGCCCAGAATCCGGTCGGCACAGCCCAGCCGGGACAGCAGGCTGTAAATCCGGGAGAAGGTCGGCTCTCTCCGCTCCTTGGGCGACATGGAGGTAAAAAAGTTCTTCTGGAACTGGAGGGAAAAGACAGCGCCGTGGAAGGAATTTGTCACCACAGCCGCCGCGTGCTGGAACAGGCCCAAAAATTCCCGGGGGCCTGCGTCAAAGACCAGCTCTTTGGCGCCGTCAATTTTCCGTCTGGCCCCTGCCAGCTGGACAATGGGATAGCCTGTCCGCTGGGACAGGGCAAGGGCATAGGGGGCCGCTTCTCCCGGGTCGGAAACAAAATAGCAGAGAATATAAGGACCCTGACGGGCCGGGGCCTGGGCCAGCTTGCCCCACTCTTCCCCGTTGAGCAATAAGGTGGGGTCCAGCACCACTCTGGCCTGCCGGTCTGCCGCCTCACGGACCAGCACCTGCCCCCGCTTTTCCCGCACCGACAGGGCGGAATAAGGCTCCAGATAGCGCTTCAGCTCTGCCGCCTTGTCCTCCGGCAGCTGGGGTACCCCCAGGCTGGGGGCATAGGCAATCCGTCTGCCGTCCCGTACAAAGTCCAGCAAAAAGGCGGGGTCAAACTGCTTGTTCTGGAAAATATAGGGGTTCCAGATCTGGTCACTGCCCGATACATATACGTCATAGAGGGGAGGCTCTTTTCTCAGCTGCTCAATGGTGGTATACTGTCGGGAGGACAGCTCCATCTCCTCTGCCACAAAGGCCTCAAACCGCTCAAACCGGCGCTTGAACGCACCGTAATGCAGGGCAGTGTGGGCATCTGAGGCCATATCCCGCACCGCACGGCTCTTTTTGAAGAGCTGGTTGGTGCGGGTGGTATGGGGCAGGCGGTAGTCAATGATCTGGCACTGGTGGCCCAGGCCCTGGATGGCCTTCATGGTGGCCAGGGCCTGGAGCTGCGCCCCATAGTGGTGGGCAAAGTGAAATGTAATGAGTCCGGTGCGCATACGCTCACTCCTAGGCATCTGTAAAATCAGGTTTGGCTTTGTAACGATTTAGTATACCACAGACTTCCTCTGTTGTATATCGGCTGGAGGGGAATTTTATGGGCGGCGTCCAGAAATATATACAGCTGCTGCAATTTGTCTATGGCGCAATGATGGCGCAGGCTGTATGATAGTAAAATAGATGGTATCATAGCCATACCCGCAAAAGGAGGGGAACTGCTCTATGGGCATACCGAACGGGCTGAAAGCCTTCGGCATCGCCAAAGCACTGGACTATCTGGACCGGGACCCGGACGCCAACCTGCCCAGGCTGATGGAGTGGGTGGACCGCTATGCCGGCGCGCACCTCCCCCTGGCCTATCAGGATCTCTTCCACCGGGCCATGACCGACCCGGACAACAACTGGCATCAGCTGATCCGAAGCATGTACACCGACATCGACACCCACATTCTCAAAAAAATCTTTGAAAACTTCATCATCCACAGCGGCCTGCTGGACTGGCCCAACCGCTGTCCCAGCGGACAGGCGGGCGGGGACAAGGCCCCCTGGGCGGTGATTCTCCCCCCCTCCTTCCCCTGCTCCATGGATTGCGCCGGGTGCGGCGCCTCCATCTACGGCGTACGCCCTTCCATGGAGTTTGACAGCCTGGACCAGGAGCTGGAGGGCCGCAAGGCCAGAGGGTGCCATCTCTTTATCTTCAACGGGGGCGATCCTCTGGCGGAGCAGGAGCGCATCATTGCCCTGTGCAACAAGCACTCCGACTGCGTGTTTGCCGTCTTTACTCCCCCCCAGGCCATCACCCCCTCCCTGTGCCAGGACCTGCTGCGGGTGGGAAATCTTTTCCCCGCCATCCGCATGGATGAGGCGGAACCCCTTGTGGTACAGGCCGCCGGGCTGCTGCGGGCTGCCCGGCTTCCCTTTGGCGTGGCCTGCCGCTGTACCGTGGACAACGCAGACCAGATGGCTACAGAAACCCAGTATGATCAGATCATCGCCCTGGGGGCTAAGTTCTGCTGGTTCTTCTCCTGCCCTGCCTACCCCAGCGCCGCCCCCGCCCTGCCCCACCAGCTCACCCCCATCCACCAGCGGGTGGTCCAGTTCCGCAAAACCAAGCCCCTGTTAACATTAGATTTCTGGGATGGGCCAAGCCCTTCGGCAGCCCCCCAAGGAGGTATTCCTGTATGAGTATTGTAAAAGATTCTGCCCTTGCCCCCTCCGGACGGCGTAAAATCAGCTGGGTACGGGATTTTATGCCCGCTCTGGGAGGCATTGAGGCCCGCTTTGCCCAGGAAAAGCCCTTTGCCGGGCTGCGGGTGGCGGTATCCGTCCATCTGGAGGCCAAAACCGCCAACCTGGGCTATGTGCTGAGCAAAGGGGGCGCCCAGGTGCGGCTCACCGGCTCCAATCCCCTGTCCACTCAGGATGATGTGGCCGCCGGTCTGGCGGATCTGGGGGTGGAGACCTTTGGCATCCACGGTGCTTCTGCAGAGGAGTATGAGAGCCACCTGATTGAAACCCTGAAATTCAAGCCCCATCTGGTGGTGGATGACGGCGGCGACCTGATCCACCTGCTGGGAGGCAAGTGCAGCCATCTGGCGGAACATCTCATCGGCGGCTGTGAGGAGACGACCACCGGCATTCTGCGGCTGAAGGCCCGGGAGCGGGAGGGCATTCTCCCCTGCGCCATGATGGCGGTAAACGACGCCAAGGCCAAGCACTACTACGACAACAAATACGGCACCGGCCAGAGTGTGTGGGATGCCATCATGCACACCTCCAACCTGGTGGTGGCGGGCAAAACCGTGGTAGTGGCCGGCTACGGCTGGTGCGGCAAGGGGGTGGCCATGCGGGCCGCCGGTATGGGCGCCAACGTGATTGTCACGGAAATCGACCCCTTCAAGGCTCTGGACGCCACCATGAACGGCTTCCGGGTGATGCCCATGGACCATGCCGCCCAATACGGCGATATTTTCGTCACCGTCACCGGCTGCAAGGATGTCATTACCCCCCGCCACTTTGACGTAATGAAGCACAACGCCATCCTCACCAACGCCGGTCACTTTGACTGCGAGGTGGATGTGGCCGGTCTGGCCGAGATGGCTGTCAAGCAGGAGCTCCGCCGGGACAACATCGTAGGCTATACCCTGCCCGACGGCCGGGTACTCAACGTCATCGGCGAGGGCCGTCTGGTCAATCTGGCGGCGGGCAACGGCCACCCCGCCGAAATTATGGACATGTCCTTTGCCGTCCAGGCCCTGGCTCTGGAGTGGCTGGTGAAGCATCAGGACAGCCTGGAAAAGAAGGTCTACCAGGTGCCCGCCGAAATTGATGATGAAATCGGCCGGGTCAAGCTGGCCGCCATGGGGCTGTCCATCGACACCCTGACCCCCGAACAGGAGGAATATCTCAACGGCTGGAAGGCCTGATGGTCAGGTTGTTCTAACTCTATACAAAGGCTGTATTTTGTCTATTGCCAAAGGGAGAAAAACCAGCTAGAATATAACCGTCAAGTGAATAACCTTATCGAGAGTGGTGGAGGGAACGGCCCTATGAAACCCGGCAACCTGCAGTGCAAGGTGCCAAATCCGGCGAGGAAATCGAAAGATAAGGATGGATGAGTCAAGAACGCTCCGCCATCCGGCGGAGCGTTTTTTTGCTCATAAGAGAAAGGAAGGTACTTACTATGGCAAACCGTCTGTTTACCTCGGAGTCTGTCACCGAGGGGCATCCCGACAAAGTGTGCGACCAGATCTCCGACGCTGTTCTGGACGATATTCTGGCCCACGACCCCAACGCCCATGTGGCCTGCGAGACCTTCACCACCACCGGCATTGTCACCGTGATGGGTGAGATCACCACCTCCCACTACACCGACATTCCCTCCATTGTCCGCCGCACCGTGGAGCGCATCGGTTACACCGACCCCGCCTACGGCTTTGACTACCGCTCCTGCGCTGTCATGACCGCCATTGACGAGCAGTCCCCCGACATCGCCATGGGCGTCAACCAGTCCTTTGAGCACCAGGAGGGCGGCACCGACGCCGCCGACCTCATCGGCGCCGGCGACCAGGGCATGATGTTCGGCTACGCCTGCGATGAGACCCCCGAGCTGATGCCCGCCCCCATCTCCATGGCCCACAAGCTGTCCCGCCAGCTGGCCGACGTGCGCAAGGCCGGCAAGCTGAAGTGGCTCCGTCCCGACGGCAAGAGCCAGGTTACGGTGGAGTACGGCGAGGACGGCCAGGTGCTCTCCTGCCCCGCCATTGTGGTGTCCACCCAGCACGATCCTGACATTGCCCTGAAGGATCTGCGGGAGGCCATTGTGGAGGAGATCATCAAGCCCATTATCCCTGCCCAGTACATCACCAAGGATACCAAGTTCTTCGTAAACCCCACCGGCCGTTTTGTGGTGGGCGGCCCTGTGGGCGATACCGGTCTCACCGGCCGGAAGATCATCGTGGACACCTACGGCGGTACCGCTGCCCACGGCGGCGGCGCCTTCTCCGGCAAGGACCCCACCAAGGTGGACCGCTCCGCCGCCTATATGGCCCGCTATATTGCCAAGAACCTGGTGGCCGCCGGTCTGTGCCGCAAGTGCCAGATTGAGCTGGCCTATGCCATCGGCGTGGCCAATCCCGTCTCTGTCCTGGTGGACACCTACGGCACCAGCACCCTGTCCGAGGAAAAGCTGTCCCAGATTGTCAACCAGTGCTTTGACATGCGCCCCGCCAAGATCATCGAGAAGCTGGACCTGCGCCGCCCCATCTACGAGCAGACTGCCGCCTACGGTCACTTCGGCCGCACCGACATCGACCTGCCCTGGGAGCACACCGACATGGTGGAGCAGCTCAAGAGCTTCCTGTAAGATTTCCATACACATACAAAAACCGCTTCGGAAGCTTCCGAAGCGGTTTTTCTCTGCTGTTATACGGTTTTCGTACCGCAGTCGGGGCAGAAATTGCCGCTGACCATCTTGCGGCAGGTGGGGCAGAACCGGTCCCCAGCCCCCTGCGCGGCCTGCTGAGGTGCAGGTGTCCCGCACTGGGGACAGAAGCGGAAGGGCGCAGGGCTGCTGAATCCACAGCTGCCGCACACGCTTCCCCCCGTTGCCCCAGCAGCAGGCTGCTGCGCGGCAGGCTGCTGTCCCATCATTCCCATCATCTGCCCTGCCATCTGCATCCCCATGGCAATCCCCATACCGGAAGCGGCGGCGCTGCCGGCGCTGC
>CALWOK010000066.1 GCA_944383125.1 uncultured Flavonifractor sp. | reverse complement strand
TAGATAAGCGTCCCGTAGATGGCGATACACAATACCTGTCTCCCCCGGTTGGAGGAGACGGGTATTTGTTAATCTTGATGATCTGTCCACGTCTCTCACTGGCTCATGACCGTCTGCACCGCATCTTCCATACGCTCACTCTGAACATCCCCTTTTTCTGCGTTTACATCCTGATACGCATATGATAAAATGGAAAAAATCAACGAAATATGCATAAAACAGTTCCTTACTTGCGTTATCTATCCATATCTATACAAAGAAGGTGTCTATATGGAATTGACGGAACAATTCATTCTGCTTCAGGCGCCCAATCCCGCAGCGGCGGAGAATGGCCGAAAGCTCTCCCGGACGGGCAAATTTGTCCATCTGTACCAGACGGAGGACGGCTCCCCCTACTGGGGGGAGTGCGCCGGCAGCGGGAAAAATCCCTATCGGGTGTCCATTGACTGGACAGACCCCCAAGCTCCGGTGTGCCGGTGCTCCTGCCCCAGCCGCCAGTTTCCCTGCAAACACGCCCTGGGCCTGATGTTTGAGCAACTCAGCGGCAAGCCCTTTGAGGTGGCCGAAATCCCCCAGGACATTGCGGACAAGCGGGCCAGGCAGGCCGCCCGGGCCGCCAAAAAGGAGGCGGACGCTCAGGCCCCCAAAAAGCCCCGCAAGACCAACGCCGCCGCTGCCGCCAAGCGCCTCAACCGCCAGCTGGAGGGGCTGGATATGGCGGAGCAGATGGTAGAGGATTTGCTGAACGCCGGGATCGGCAGCCTGGGCGGCACCTCCGCCAAGACCTATGAGACCTTGGCAAAGGAGCTGGGCAACCACTACCTCACCGGCCCTCAAATCGCCATTTCCCGTATCGCCCTGGCTGTGCGGGAGATTCAGAAGACGCCCGAACAGGCCAATGGGGCCTATGCGGAAGCCCTGCGCATCCTCATTGCCCTGCGCTCCACCATCAAAAAGGGACGGGCCTTCCTTCAGGAAAAGCTGGAGGCGGGGCAATTCTCCGCCGAGGATACGGTGCTCTTTGAGGCCATGGGCGGGGTGTGGAAGCTGGAAGACCTGCATGCCATCGGAGCCTATCGGGAAAAGGCCCGTCTGGTGCAGCTCTCCTTTGACGTCTCCTATGACGAGGCCAAGCGGGAGTATGTGGAGCGGGGGTTTTGGCTGGATCTGGACAGCGGACACATTGACCAGACCCTCAACCTGCGCCCTGTCAAAGCCCTGAAATATGTCAAGGGAGAGGACAGCTGCTTCTCCCTCTTGGAAGTGCCGGTGCTGTACCCCTACCCCGGGGAGGGCTGCCGCCGTATCCGCTGGGAGAGCTGCACCCCCCGGGACCTGACCCCCGAGGAACAGGCCGCACTCCCCTCTCTGGCCCAGCCCGACCTGGCCGCCGCCATCAAGGGTACCAAGGGACAGATCAAAAACACCCTCCTGCCCAAATTCCTGCCGGTGCTGGTGCCTGTGGGACAGGTGGGCATGGCGGATGACACCTTTGTGCTGGAGGACCCCGCCGGCGGGCGCATTGTCCTGCGGGACCGCCCGGAGGACGGCGAGGACCACAGCTCCACCGCCCGCCTGGCCTCCATTCCAGGCGGCATCCGCCGGGGAGACGCCCTGTTTGGCCTGCTGTTCTACGACCACCGGGATTGTTCTCTGTGCCTCCATCCATACAGCGTGGTCACCTCCACCCAGATCATCCGTCTGCAATACTAAGGGGGAGCAGTTATGAATTTACAGCCTTTGTATGATGTACAGGAGCGGCTGGAGCACGCCGCTGTGGCGGGAACCAGCCTGCTGGGGGAGGATTTCCGCCTGAAACGGGCCATGGAAAACCTGGCCCCGCTGGCTGCTGCCAGTCCCGTCTTTGGAAAAATCAGCACTGCCTTAGAGGGCCTGCTCTCCATGCCCCTAGAGGGACGGGGCGGCGCACTTCTGGACACTCTGGCCCTGGTGGACGCAGTGGTGTACACCCAGGGGAAAACCGGCTGCCCCGGAACCCTGGAGCCGCTGCCTTCCGGGGTTGGCGTCTGCCGGAATCTCTCCTATGGGCAGCTCCATCCCCTGCTGGACGCCCTCACCGGCACCGGCGGCGGACGGGCCGCAATCATTGAAGAGATCTGGAAAGCACATCCGGAGCATTTCTCCGATTACCGGGTGCTCCCTGCCCTGGTGAAGGGCCTGGGGGACAGCTATGCCGATCTGGCCGACCAGAACCAGCAGCGCCTCATCCAACTGGGCTCTGTGTCAGTTTCCCTTCTGAAAGAGGGCTTTGACCCGTCCGGCGGAAAAGAGATGGCCCGCCGGGTGGCAGTGCTGGACGCAGTGGCAGGGGCAGCGGAAAACGACTTCTACCGTGCCCAGCTGCCCCAGGCCAAGAAGGAAGTCCACGCCGCCCTCATCTACGCCCTGCGGCATGACACCGGCAATCTCCCCTTCCTACTGGAGCTGCTTCAGACAGAACGGAAGGGAGAGGGCCGCAGCCGAATCTGGCGGATTTTGGCCCAGATGGAGGGGCCGGAGGTGGAGGAGGCCCTGCAATCCCTGGTGAAACAGGACTGGGCGCAGGCGGTGGAGGTGCTGTCCTACTCCAATTCTCCGCTGGCCTGCCGCCTCACTGTCCAGCTCTTTGAGGCGGAGCTGGAGCCATACGAGGCGGAGCCGAACCGCCCAGTCCCTGAGGAGACGCAGCTTCGCCTGGAGGCCCTCACCACCGCCCTGGACCGGAAGGCCGGGCCGGAGGTGTGCCAGCTCTACCGCCGGGCTGCTGCGGTGGCCCCTTCCCTCACCCATCTGACCACCAAGAACGGCAAGCGGGAGGTCATGCACTTTTCCCACGCTCTGGCCACCCAAAAGGGAATCACCTTCCAGCAGCTTATGCCTCTGGTACTCTCTTACACCCTGATGGGCAGCCCGGATACCGAGCTGTGCCGCCTGGCCCTGGAGCTGTATGAACAGTACGGCGGGGACTATTTGACCACCGCCCTCATCGCCCAGCTCTGGCGTTTAGACAATAAAGAGAGCTACCAGTGGGCAGAGCAACAGGTGGTAAAATCCGGACTGCTGGGGCAATCCATCCGAAGTGAGGCGATGCAGGCGCTGCAAATTGCACTGGGTTGGCTGAATTGGGACCCCCAAAAGGAATCTTACCTGTATTCCCGTCCCCGAAACACATTGGACAAACAGGTTGCCTGGATATATACCCTGGTGCCCACTCTGGACGCCCAATGGTTTACCCTGATGATGCAGTTCAAGGGCGGAATGGATGAGATTCTGATCCGTCTGCTGCACTACCGGGAACCCATCCCGGAACTGTCCGACCAGGTGTGCACCTACCTCTATCAAATGGCGATGGGCCGCTCTGAATTTAACCGCGTACTGGAGATTATCACCATCTTAAAGGCGCAGAGGTGGGACAACTGGGAGAACTTTGCCATCAAGTGGCTCCAGAAGTCCAGCCGGAGCTTCTACTACTGGGAGATCTTCCATCTGGTGGACGAGATGCCTATCCCACCTTTGAAGAAGGTGAACCAGCTCCTGACCATTGGCGGTCAAATTTGGGATAAAAAAATCAAAATCCGGGGCGGCAGCTGGCCGTCTGGGGAGGTTCTGAAACAAACTGCCATCTGGGAACAGCAGGCACAACTGGAAGGAGAAAACGGAAATGTCTAATCAACAGGTACAGCGTCTCCCAGCGGAGGAGCTTTTTCAACAAGAACTGGATGCCCTCATCTCAGCGGAGCAAGACCCCATCCCCACCGGCTGGCGGATGTCCCCCCGCTCGGTGCTCACCTACATCACCGGCGGCGTCAAGGTCAAAGGGGTGGAGAT
>CALWOK010000065.1 GCA_944383125.1 uncultured Flavonifractor sp. | reverse complement strand
CGTTTAACTGTTGGATCAGAGGAGTATAGCAATCCATAGGGACCTCCTTGGGTGGCATAGGGAAGGGTCAGGACAGACCGAAGGCGTCAAATTCTGCCCGGCTTCCCCGGAAAATATTCAGATCAATGAGGGGCTGGGCGCCCTGGTATCCCTCCAGCCGGGCGGAGTGGGAATACTGCCAGAAATCCCATCGGGGCAGCAGGGGAAAGATGGTAGGACTGGAGCACCAGATGGGATAGGAAGCATATTTGCTGCCAGTGAGGTAGGAATAGTAAGAGCGATAGGTCACATACAAGATGGGCTTCCTACCGTAATGGGACTCCAGTTTGGCCAGCAGAGGGTCCAGAATGGACTGGACGTGGGCCTTTTCCGGGGGATGCTCCAGATAATCCCCGTAAAATTCAATATCCACCACCGGAGGAAGCATCCCATCGGTTAGAGGTACCATAGAAATAAAATTATCCGCCTGAGTATCTCCCGGGCTGTCGTAGCTGAGAAAATGGTAGGCGCCGGGGCGGACACCGGCCTGGAGCGCACCCGCCCAGTTCTGGGAAAACTGCCGGTCCTGGAGCTGGGAGCCTTCAGTTGCCTTGATGAAGGCAAAGTCCACCCCCTGCTCTGCCAGAACGGGCCAGTCTACCATTCCCTGGTAGGAGGATACGTCCACGCCAAAGACCTCCCACTGGGCCGGGTTGGGCTCATGGGAAAAAAGAATCAACCCCCGCCAGCGTAAAAACCAAACGGTCAGCAGGACAACTGCAGTCAGGATCAGTATGACCAAAGCGATCCACCGCAGGATACGCAGAAAACCTCTCAAAAGCATCACCGTTCATAGCATGAATTCTGTCTCCAATATCATACCTGCCGGCGGCAGAAAAGGCAAGAGAAAAGGCGCATGAAGCAGAGCAGGACGTTCCGCAGGTGATGCGGAACGTCCTGTGGCGGATTAGAGGGAGTTTCTGGAGCATACCAGCCCCAGCAGGATCCCGGCCAGGGCGGGGAGGAGCCAGCCCAGCCCGATTGCTGCCAGAGGCAGATGGGACAGCCATGTCAGGGGCGGGAAACAGTTCCGCAGTACCAGCAAAACACTGGCCAGGCCGGTGAACAGAATGGCAATGGGGTAGACAAGCCGCCGTCCCTCCAGCCACTTCTGGAAGAAGGAGAGCATGATCAGCACAATGGCCATCGGATAGAGTACCTCCAGCACCGGGGCGGATACCGAAATGATCTGAGCAAGACCGGCATTGGAGATAACCATACTGACCAGAGCAAAGAGAATGGCCCAGCTCCGGTAGCTGAGACGGGGAAAAAGGCTGTGAAAAAACTCTCCGCAGGAGCTGATCAGCCCTACGCATACATTAAAACAGGCAATGAAAAAAATCAGGGCCAGCAGAGCGTTGCCCATCGGGCCAAACAGCAAGCCCACCACATTGGTCAGGGCAGCGGCGCCGTCGGCGGGATTGGCAATGGCGCCGCCGGAGAGGGCGCCGATATGGGACAGCATGGCGTAGACAACCAGCAGCAGCACGCCCGCAAGAAGGCCGGAGCGGATGGTACCCCGTACCACGGCCCGGTCTTCTGTGACCCCCTTGGCCTGGATGTTGACGGAAATGACGATGCCAAAGGCCAAAGCGGCAATGGTGTCCATGGTCTGATAGCCCTCCAGAAAGCCTTGCACCACAGGATGGGTGAGATACTTCCCTGAGGCAGCCCCATATCCCTCCAGAGGATTGAGCAGACAGCCTGCAAAGGTAATGACAATCAGGGCCACCAGAATGGGACACAACAGCTTTCCCAGCCGGTCGGTGAGTTTCTCCGGGCGTAAGGCGATCACCAGAGCAGCCGCAAAAAAGATCAGGGAATAGAGCAGGCGAAACAGGGAGAGAGGGGCTTCCGGCGGTGCAAAGGGGGGTACCGCCATTTCAAAGGAGGTGGTGGCGGTGCGGGGAATGGCCAGACAGGGGCCGATGGCCAGATAGGCAACGATGGTAAAGGCTCTGGAAAAGCAGGGATGTACCCGGCTGCACAGCGGGTCCAGTCCGCCTGAGCGGGCCACTGCAATCACACCCAGCACAGGCAGTCCCACAGCGCTGACCGCAAGGCCCAGAAAGGCAGGCCAGGTGGCAATCCCCGCCTGTGCGGCAATGCCCGGGGGAAAGATCAGGTTGCCTGCACCAAAGAACATAGAAAAGAGAGTGAGACCTACCAGAAGCAGATGTTTTCCGTTCAGTTCCATGATATCCTCCCATGTGCATGATAGGAAAAACAGCGGCATACCATAGGTATGCCGCTGTTTTTTTGGGACTGGATGTACCAATTAGCCCTGAGAAATAGCGCCAGTGGGGCAGGTGTCGGCACAGGAACCGCAATCAATGCAGGAACCGGCGTCGATCACATAGTGGTCATCACCCTGAGAGATCGCACCCACGGGGCAAGCGCCCTCGCAAGCGCCACAGCTCACGCAAGTATCGCTGATGACATAGGCCATCGGATCCACCTCCAAACTCTAAAGCTAACGCTATTGTATCATAACTTTCTGAAATTGCAATGCTAAAATTACTGGACCATGGGTATATTTTTTCCTGTGGGGTAAAAATAGGAACAGTGCACAGTGGGAAGGGAGCGATGAAATGCAACAGCAATCCGAGTTCCGCATGGAGGCGGCAGGCAGTCTGACCCCGGAACTGAACGGCGGACCCCGCAGCGGGGCGCACAGGCACAGAACAAAGGAAAAGGGGCGTGATACGCAGCATGAAGCCCGTCAAAAAAAAACGGCTGTTCTTCCTCTGGAAGAGGAAGAGGAGCGGTGAGGCCATGAGCGACACCCGGTTTACCCAGCGGGCTCAGGCCGCGCTCCGGCTGGCCCAGGAGAGCGCCTCCCAGCTGGGCCACGGCTATGTGGGCAGTGAACACCTGCTGCTGGGGCTGGCCAGGGAGGGAAAGGGGGTGGCGGCGAAAGTGCTCCAGGCCGCCGGTCTGGAGCCGGAGCTGCTGAAGGAACAGGTGGCCGCTCTGGTGGGACAGGGTACCCCGGGGGCCACCCCCTCCCAGGGGCTGACCCCCAGGTGCAAGAAAATCATTGAACTGTCTCTGTCGGAGGCAGTGCGGCTGGAGCACCACTATGTGGGAACCGAGCATCTGCTGCTGGGTATTCTCCGGGAGGGGGACGGAGTGGCGGTGCGGGTTTTGTCGGCCGCCGGGGTGGAGGCCCGCCGTCTGCGGGCCGATGTGACAGCGGCTATGGGGGGAGAACCGTCCCCACCCCCCTTCCGCAGCGGCGGGAAGGCCCGTACTGAGCGGGATTATCCGGGGGAATCCAAGCTGCTGGAGCAGTTTGGGCGGGATTTGACCCGGATGGCTGCCGGCGGCCTGCTGGACCCGGTGGTGGGCCGGGAACAGGAGATCCGCCGGGTGGTACAGATCCTGTCCCGGCGGCAGAAAAACAACCCTGCTCTCATTGGCGAGCCTGGGGTGGGAAAAACGGCTGTCGCAGAGGGACTGGCCCGGCTGATGGCGGCGGGGCAGGTACCTGATGAGCTGCGGCGCAAGCGGCTGCTCTCCCTGGATCTGTCCTCCATGGTGGCAGGCACCAAATACCGGGGAGAGTTTGAAGAGCGGGTGAAAAATATTCTGGCAGAGGTGCGCCGGGTGGGAGATGTGATTCTCTTCATTGACGAGCTTCATACCATTGTGGGGGCCGGCTCTGCCGAGGGCGCCATTGACGCTGCCAACATCATCAAGCCGGCTTTGGGCCGGGGAGAGCTTCAGGTCATCGGGGCCACCACCACGGAGGAGTACCGCCGGTATATTGAAAAGGACGCCGCCCTGGAGCGGCGGTTTCAGCCGGTGCTGGTGGGAGAGCCGGACCCAAAGACCGCCCAGGCCATTCTGCTGGGCCTGCGGGACCGGTACGAGGCCCACCACCGGCTTACCATCACCGACGAGGCCATTGAAGCCGCTGTCACTCTTTCCAGCCGGTATATTGGGGATCGCCGTCTGCCGGACAAGGCCATTGACCTGATGGATGAGGCGGCAGCCCGGGTACGGTTGGACCGGCTGGCGGCCCCGCCGGATTTGCAGGCCCTGGAGGATAAGGTGGCCCGGGCGAGAGGAGAAAAGGAGGAGGCCATCCGCAGTCAGGACTTTGAAAAGGCCGCCATGCTCCGGGATGCCGAAGAGGATTTCCGGCGGGAGCTGGCCCAGCAGCAGGCGCTGTGGCGGGCAGGACAGAACACCGGAGCAGTTACCGCCGAGGATGTGGCGGCGGTGGTGTCCGGCTGGACGGGGGTACCCGTTACCACCCTGACCCAGGCGGAGAGCGACCGGCTGCTCCATTTGGAGGAGGAACTGCACCGGCAGGTGGTGGGCCAGGAGGAGGCCGTGCGGGCGGTGGCCCGGGCGGTACGCCGGGGCCGGGTTGGACTGAAGGAACAGGAGCGCCCTACCGGCTGTTTTCTCTTCCTGGGGCCGACTGGTGTGGGCAAAACCGAGTTAAGCCGGGCGCTGGCCTATGCTCTCTTTGGCAGTCAGGAGGCATTGTTCCGCTTTGATATGTCGGAATATATGGAAAAGCACACCGTCTCCCGGCTGATCGGCTCGCCTCCCGGCTATGTGGGCCATGAGGAGGGGGGACAGCTCACCGAAAAAGTACGGCGACGGCCCTATTGTGTGGTACTCTTTGATGAAATTGAGAAAGCCCACCCGGATGTATGGGGTATTTTGCTCCAGATCATGGAGGACGGAGTGGTGACAGACGCCCAGGGGCGGAAGGCCGACTTCCGCAATGCGGTGGTGGTGCTGACCTCCAACGTGGGAGCGGATAAAATTACCGCCAAAGGAGCCAGGCTGGGCTTCTCCGCCGCCCACCATCAGGATGGAGAAACCCGAAACCCGGAAGAGCTGCGCACAGCGGTGCTGGAGGACCTGAAAAAGGTATTCCGCCCGGAATTTCTCAACCGGTTGGATGAGACCATTGTGTTTACCCAGCTGAAACGGCAGGAGATCAAGGCCATTGCCCATCGGATGCTGACCCGGGTGGGAGAGCGGCTGGACGTGTTGGGGGTCAGGCTCACCTGGACGGACGGTGCTCTGGAGCTGTTGGCGGGACTGGGGTTTGACCCGGACTATGGAGCCCGTCCCCTGCGGCGGGCCATCCGTACCCAGGTAGAAGACCCGGCAGCGGAGCTGCTTCTGAACGGAACCGCAGGCAGTGGAGATACCCTGGTGATTGACAGAAAGGATCAGGGGCTGATCCTCAAAAAAACAGGACAAAAGGAAGGAACATGAATATGAAAAAGATGATTCTGAGTTCTATGGTATGCCTGCTGCTGCTGGCAGGCTGCGGCAGTATGGACGGCGAGATGGATCAGGCAGCAGAACTGACCGCCCAGGAGCGCACCCAGCTTTATGAAACGGCCATCCGGGGGGCACGAGATCAGGAAACCAACGAAGCGATGCCCATTCTCACCAGCGCAGAGGAGGATCAGGGGCAAGCCGTATTTGACATGCTGGGGCTGAAGCCGGAGGATGTGGAGGCCTGCGCTTTGTCCGTCTCTCTCATGAACGTCAAAGCCTATGGCATTGCCGCTGTCTATCCGGTGGCAGGCCGGGAGGAGGCGGTGCGCAATGGTCTGAACGACTTCATGGTAGCCCAGAAGGGGAGCTTTGAGCAGTATCTGCAAGATCAGTTTGACATTGCCGACAAGGCCAAGCTGGGGGTACTGAAGGATGGCACCATCCTGCTGGTCATGTGTGAGAACCAGGATGCCGTGTATGAATCCATCAAAACTACTATTGAAGCTGCCGCCTGACCCATGGCAGGGCGCCGCACATGCTGCGGCGCCCTGCCATTTCCAGCCTTGCGGGTTTTGACAGAAGGCGGTATAATAAGCAGGTCTGTGACTTATGAGGAGGCCTGATTATGCAAGTGATGCAAGCAAGGGCCAGTGGGATTCTGCTGCCCGTCTTTTCTCTGCCGGGACCATACGGCATTGGTACCCTGGGTCAGTCTGCCCGGCAGTTCATTGATTTTTTGGCGGAGGGGGGACAGAAATTCTGGCAGATTCTTCCGCTGGTACCCCCTGGCGGGGGGGATTCCCCCTATATGTCCCCCTCTTCCTTTGCGGGAAATCCCCTGTTTCTGGATTTGGATGAACTGGCCCAGGAGGGGATGCTCACCCAGGAGGAGCTGAACGGCGCCCGCCGGGATACCCCTGACCGGGTGGACTATGCCTGGCTTCATGAAACCCGTATCCCGCTGCTGCGCAAAGCCTTTGAGCGGGGCAGGGAAGCGTATAAGGAACAGCTGGAGCAGTTTGTCAAGGAAGAAAAGGACTGGCTGCCGGACTATGCCCTGTTTTTGGCCCTGAGAAATCATTTCGAGGGGAAGGAACTGGCGGACTGGCCGGACGAAGCCCGTCTGCGTCAGCCCCAGGCTATGAAGGACTACCAGGCCCAGCTGGAAGAGGAATGCGCGTTCCAGGTTTTCCTGCAATACCTGTTCTTCCGCCAGTGGGTTGCCGTAAAGGCTTATGCCAATGAAAAGGGGATTTCCATCATTGGCGATCTGCCCATTTACGTTTCCCCTGACAGTGCGGAGGTGTGGGGCAATCCGGAGCTGTTCCAGCTGAAAAAGGATATGCGCCCCTCCTGTGTGGCGGGAGTTCCCCCCGATGCCTTCTCTGATGTAGGGCAGCACTGGGGCAATCCGCTGTACGACTGGAAGTACCACAAAAAGACCGGCTTTGCCTGGTGGAAGCGCCGTGGCGCCCATATGGCAAAACTGTATGATGTGGTACGGATCGACCATTTCCGGGCCTTCCACACCTATTGGTCCATTCCGGAGGATGCCAAAGATGCCCGGGAAGGACATTGGGAAAAGGGACCGGGCAAGGCGCTGCTGGACGTCCTGAAGGGAGTGCCTGGTCTGGCCCTCATTGCCGAGGATCTGGGCGATCTGGATGCAGACGCTCTGGCTTTTATTGCAAAAAGCGGTCTGCCTGGGATGAAGGTGCTGGTATATGCCTTTGACCCGGTGGGAGAGAGCGCATACTTACCTCACAACTGCCCCCGGGATGCTGTGATGTATACCGGCACCCACGATACCCCCACCTTTGTGCAGTGGCTGTTTACCCAGGCCAGCCCTGCCGAGCGGGAGTATGCCATGGACTACCTGCGTCTGCGGGAGGAAGAAGGCTATGGCTGGGGCGCCGTGTGCGGGGCCTGGATGTCCCCCTGCCGGCTGGCCATTGCGCCCTTCCAGGATTTGCTGGGACTGGGAGAGGATGCCCGGATCAATGCCCCCGGTACCATGGGTCCGCAGAATTGGTCCTGGCGTGTGCGGGCAGATGCCTTCAATCCGTCGGTTTCCGGAAAGCTGGCCAGGATTACCAGAACCTACCGCCGCTGAGCCATTGGTAAAATTGCGTCTGCTGTCCTGGTACGGCAGACGCAATTTTAGTAACAAATCCCTTCAGAGTACGTAATTTTCTCTGTTTTACAGGTTTGCTCTTGTAAAAAAAATGATTTTGTTATATGATAAACATTACGAAATGATGAATATATAAGGAAAAAGGATACCAGGTGAAGCTATGAGTCTGCGGATTGGAATTGACATTGGTTCCACCACGGTCAAGGTGGTGGTGCTGGACGAGAAGAATGGCCTGCTGTTCCGCTCCTATGAGCGGCACTACTCCAAGGCCCGGGAGCGGGCGGCCGAAACCCTGCGCTCCATGGAGGAAACGCTGAGAGGGCAGCAGGTACGGATGACCATTACCGGCTCTGCCGGACTGGGGGTGGCCAAGGCGGCGGAGATTGACTTTGTGCAGGAGGTATATGCCACCGCTGCCGCTGTCAATACCTACATACCCGATACCGATGCAGTCATCGAGCTGGGGGGCGAGGATGCCAAAATTATTTTCTTCGGCGGTGCACTGGAAGAACGGATGAATGGCTCCTGTGCCGGCGGTACAGGAGCATTTATTGACCAGATGGCCACCCTGATGAATGTCAGTGTGGATGAGCTGGATGAGCTGAGCCTGCGCTACGAGAAAATTTATCCCATTGCCTCCCGCTGCGGCGTCTTTGCCAAAAGTGATATCCAGCCCATCCTCAACCAGGGCGGGCGGAAGGAGGATGTGGCGGCATCCATTTTCCAGGCCGTGGTGGACCAGACCGTAGCCGGACTGACCCAGGGCCGGGAGCTGAAGGGGAAAATTGTCTTTCTGGGCGGTCCCCTGCACTTTCTCTCCGGCCTGCGGCAGCGGTTTGTGGAAACGCTGAACCTGGATGAAGCCCATGCCATTTTCCCGGAGGACGGGGATTGTTTTGCCGCTATGGGAGCGGCGCTGTGTGCCACCGACTTTCAGGAACAATCCTTTGACCAGGTGATGGAACGGCTGGAACAAAGTGTGGACCATGTGGGTCTGGTGGACACCATGGAGCCGCTCTTTACCAGCCAGGCCGACTATGAGGCCTTTCTGGCCCGGCACAACGCCATGCACCCTCCGGAAGCCGATATCCATACCTATAGGGGAGATGCCTGGCTGGGCATTGACGCCGGCTCCACCACCACCAAAATGGCCCTGATCACTGCCGATGGCGGATTGCTGTACACCTATTATCACTCCAACCTGGGCAACCCAGTGGCCATTGTGCTGGAGCAGTTAAGGGAGATTTACAGCTTGTGCGGCGACCGCATTGCCATCAAGGGGGCTGCTGTCACCGGTTACGGTGAGGATCTGGTGAAAAATGCCTTTTCCTGTGATGCGGGACTGGTGGAGACGGTGGCCCACTATAATGCAGCCCGTCATTTTAACCCCGATGTGGATTTCATCATTGACATCGGCGGTCAGGATATGAAGTGCTTCAAAATCCGCAACGGCGCTGTGGACTCCATTATGCTGAATGAGGCCTGCTCCTCCGGCTGTGGTTCTTTTATTGAAACCTTTGCCAAGGCCCTGGGGCATAACATTGCCGACTTTTCCAAGCTGGGGCTGCTGGCCCGGCATCCGGTCAACCTGGGTTCCCGCTGCACCGTATTTA
>CALWOK010000064.1 GCA_944383125.1 uncultured Flavonifractor sp. | reverse complement strand
CCCAATGAGAGGACACGAGAGGCGCGAAGTGGGCGCGGTGGTATTGACTGCCGCCCCTTCTTTCTGTAGAATGAGGTGCATAATATTGCAAATCATGCTTGGCATAAGCCTCGGAGATGCCATGCTTCTCTGCTGAACCGACAGCCCCGGGACTGCGATGCAGTCCCGGGGCTGCTGTTTTGAGGGAATATCATGACCATTTGGAGAGCAGCGCTACATTGCCCGCCAAACGCACATCATAGGGAGAACATTCCAGGGCTTTCTTTGCCTCCTCCAGTGCCGGAGCTGTTTGCCCCATGCGGAACAAGGCCTGGCACCGCAGGTCATGGGGCAGGGGACCCCAAGGCTCTGCCTCACAGATGTAGCTGTCCGGCCGGATGGTGATGGCCAGCGCACAACCGGTAAAATAGAGTACCCCCTCCCAGTCCTCCTGACGGTAGCACAGCATCGCCATCTCCATCCACGGCTCCCGCAGGTGGGGCGCCTCAGCAATGGCCCGGAAGAACCAGTTCCGGGCCTCCAGAGGCTGGCCCTTTTGCAGATAGGCCTGCCCGATGAACCGCATGGAGGCCGCCCGCTCATCAGCCCAGGTGGCGGAAGGGAGGGAGAGGTGGCGCTGCAGCGTGGCAATGCAGTCATCCCATCGCTGGTGATAGAGGTATTCCCGTCCCAGATAGTGGAGATTCCGGTCATCCTCCGGGGCTTCCTGCACTGACAGCTCCAACAGGGGAAGATACTGGCTGCGGGATTTGGTCGGGTCTGGGTGGTGATCCAGCTGAACCCCGGCAGCCGTTACCATAGGTCCCGGCTGTCCCGCTCCCACCCACTGCAATACCTCATGGACCGGATGGACCCAGCGGTATCCCTGACGGCGGTGGATTTTTTCATACCAGAATACCACCCCTTCGCTGCCATCCGGCCGAAAAGACCAGGTATACCGGTATCTGGCCTGCCCGGCATCCGGTTTCCAGGCTGTTTCCAGCGCCGTTCGCCAGCCGGGATGGAATACCTCGTCCAGATCTGTACACACACAGAGATCTGCCGTAGCAGGCACCAGTTCCAGGGAGCGGTTGCGCGCCACATCAAAGCGCCAGGGGGAGATCGATTCCACCACCACCACTGCCCCTCTGGTCCGCAGCTTTTCTACGGTATCATCGGTAGAACCGGTATCCAGCACCACCACAGAGTCGGCCTCAGACATGGAATCCATCCACCGGTCCACAAACCGGCTTTCGTTCTTGCTGATGGCATAGACGCAGATTTCCATTGTATTCCCTCCTGAGAAACCCCACCTGGCCCCCTGTGAGGCCGGGTGGGGTGCTGTTGTTATGCCTGGCTGGGGATATCGCCCAATCGGTACACCGATATGCCTGTCGTGCTGTAAAGATAGTTCCCGCCGTCTCCCCTTACCTGCAAAGTTGTGGGAGCAGAGGATACTTCCACCGGCGTACTGAAGGAAAGCGCTGCTGTCTGGGAAGATGTGTGGAAAATATACTGAGACGTGGCTCCAGGTACCACACTTCCATCTTTGATGAGGGAAACCCCCATATTTTCCGGGAACGTGGTTCCATTGGCAGGGGAGAAGCTGCCGTGAAAGGCTACCCAGTATACGCCTGGCTGGTTAATGGTGACATCAGTGCTGCCCGGTGTATGGTTGATTTCACTGCCATAGGAAAGCTTATTGTTGTCAAAAATCAATAGTGTGTTGTTTCCGCCAGACTGTGGTGGCGTAGAATAGGCAGACAGCAGGGACAGCGGTGCCACAGTGCCGGTATCCCCTTTGGGAATGGTAAAATCAAACACAGCATTCTGAGGCGTGCCGGAATTGATCACCTGAGCGTCGGTTCCAGGTTCGCCAGTGGTGACAGTACCAACGGCCAATGTGGCTGCTGTGCCAGCCGTTCCGGTTGGCCCGGTGCTGCCCGAGGGGCCGGCCGGACCGGTGGGTCCGGTGGGACCCGTCGCCCCATTGGCGCCCGCTGGACCCGTAGGGCCGGAAAGACCTGTTGGACCAGTGGGGCCGGTGGGGCCGGTTGTACCTGCGCTCCCCGCCGGACCGGTGGCGCCCGTTGGGCCTTCAGCTCCTGGAATACCCTGGGGACCGGTTGGGCCGGTGGCACCATCCGGACCCGGAATACCCTGAGGGCCGGTGGGACCGGTAGGACCTCCGGCACCTGTCGGACCGGTGGGACCAGGAAGGCTGCGTCCCATCGGTCCTGTCGCTCCGGTTGGGCCGGCAGGGCCTGTCGCCCCGGTTGGGCCGGTTGGCCCAGGAACAGGGCAGGGAGGGGGACAGGGGGGAGGGCAGCAGCCCGGCGGACAGCAGCAGGCTTGGCCCTCCTGTTTCCGTCTCCACTCCCGATCAAAGGGATGATAGTGGTTCATATTGTACTCCTTTATCCGCATAGGTTGTGGCTGTGCCACACGCTAACCTATGCATGGGACAAGTCCACTGTGCCAAAGCAGTTCTTTCAGGTTGACAACGCTAACTGTAACTGATATAGTTACAATATAGGGATGCTGGGAAAACAAAACTGGAATGGATGGGCTTATAACGATGAACGGATTATTTTGTGTGGCGGTTCACGCGCTTATTTATCTGGATAAGCGCAGCTGTGTGCTGTCCAGTGAGGAACTGGCAGCCAATATCTGTACCAATGCAGCCCGGGTTCGCAAGGTTATGGCCCGTTTAAAAAAGGGAGGGCTGGTAGAAACTCGTACCGGGGTGGATGGAGGATACCGATTGATTGCCGCTCCATCTGAGGTCAGTCTGGCTCAGGTCGCAGACGCTCTGGGCGTACGGATTGTGGAACCGGCCTGGCACGGCGGCGGAGTCGTAGATTGTGACTGCATGGTGGCTTCCGGTATGGCAGGGGTGATGGACCATCTGTTTGATGGATTGGAAGCCCGCTGTCGGGCGTATTTGGGAACGTTGACCCTGGCTCATCTTGAGGAACAGCTCACCTGCAACAAAAAGGAGGAACTTTATGGGATTTGAACTGGAGGCCAGTGTGCCTGTACTAACCGTATTCATTCAGGGATTGCTGAGTTTCTTTTCCCCCTGTGTGCTGCCCCTGGTCCCGCTCTACGTCAGCTATCTGGCAGGCGGAGCCAAAACAGTGGATGCCCAGGGTAATATCCGCTATCCAAGAGGGAAGGTACTGGTCAATACGCTCTTCTTTGTGCTGGGCGTCAGCTTTGCCTTTTTTGTACTGGGGTTTGGCTTTACAGCCCTGGGCAGCTTCTTCAGCGGCAATCAGATCTGGTTTGCCCGGATCAGCGGTATCATTATGGTATTGTTCGGTGTGTACCAGCTGGGGGTGTTCGGCAAATCTGCCGCCCTGGAGCAAGAGCACCGGCTCCCATTCCGGCTGGACAAATGGGCCATGAATCCGGCGGTGGCCCTGATTCTGGGCTTTACCTTCAGCTTTGCCTGGACGCCCTGCGTAGGACCTACTCTGGGCAGCGTGCTGCTGATGGCATCCTCCGCAGCCAGTGCCGCCAAAGGCTATCTGCTGATCGGCGTATATACGGCCGGATTTGTACTGCCCTTCCTTGCAGTGGGCCTGTTTACCGGCGGAGTGCTTAATTTCTTTCGTTCCCACCAGAAAGTGGTACAGTATACCGTCAAAATAGGGGCCGGTTTGCTCATCCTGATGGGTATCATGACCATGACCGGCTTTATGAACGGGATTACCGGCTATCTGTCCGGCTTTGGCGGGGGAGGGGGCAGTCAGCCTGCCGCAACCGCCACCCCTGCAGCCACTGGGGTACCCACTGCCACCGCTGCACCGGAATATACGCCGTCTCCCCAGCCCACCGAGAGCCAGCGGCCTGCCGTTGCGGCCCCTGACTTTACCCTGGTGGACCAGTATGGAAAGACCCATACCCTGTCCGACTACCGGGGCAAAACCGTATTTTTGAACTTCTGGGCCACCTGGTGCGGCCCTTGTCAGAGCGAAATGCCGGATATTCAGGCATTGTATGAGAGATACGGCGGCAATACAGGGGATCTGGTGGTGCTTGGGGTTGCCAATCCAGGGGGAAATGACGTCTCTCAGCCGGAGATCGAGCAATTTCTGGAAACCAACGGGTACACCTTCCCGGTGGTGATGGACACGACAGGTCAGGTTTTTGCCGCCTACGGCATTCAGGCCTTTCCTACCACCTTTATGATTGATGCCAATCATCATGTGTATGGCTATGTACCTGGAGCACTGACCGCCAATATCATGGAGTCTATTGTGCGGCAGACCATGGACAGCGTATCATAGCCGGTCTGCAGGACACCAAACAACACCTTCCCATACCGGGAAGGTGTTGTTTTATCGGTATGGCTTGTTATTTTTGTGCAAGTCTGATATGATAACAATCATTGTCATATAAAAGGAGTTTTACTGTGTTTAACGTAATCAAGACCGAGGGCAAAGCCCGGCGCGGGGTGTTCACCTGTGCGCATGGTACGGTACAGACGCCGGTTTTTATGAATGTAGGCACCCAGGGAGCCATCAAAGGGGCGGTTTCCTCCTTTGACCTGAAGGACATCGGCTGTCAGGTAGAGCTGTCCAACACCTACCACCTCCATCTGCGCCCCGGCGACCATGTAGTGCGCCAGATGGGTGGTCTTCACAAATTTATGAACTGGGATGGACCGATCCTCACCGATTCTGGCGGATTTCAGGTTTTTTCTTTCTCAGGTCTCCGGAAAATCAAGGAGGAGGGCGTGACCTTCGCCTCTCACATTGACGGCCGGCGGATTTTTATGGGTCCGGAGGAGTCCATGCAGATCCAGTCCAATCTGGGCAGCGACATTGCCATGGCCTTTGATGAATGCGTGGAAAACCCGGCGACCTATGAATATGCCAAGGCCTCCTGTGAACGCACCCTGCGGTGGCTGGAGCGGTGCAAAGCGGAGCACGACCGGCTGAATGGGCTGCCCGACACGGTAAACCCCCGTCAAATGCTGTTTGGCATCAATCAGGGGGCTACCTTTCCCGATCTGCGGGTATGGCACATGAAGGAAACTGCAAAAATAGATTGTGAAGGCTATGCCATCGGCGGTCTGGCCGTGGGGGAGCCTACCCAGGTCATGTATGATATCATTGACGCAGTAGAACCTCACATGCCCCAGGACAAACCCCGGTATTTAATGGGCGTTGGCACCCCCTCCAATATCATCGAGGCCGTTGCCCGGGGGGTGGACTTCTTCGACTGTGTCATGCCTGCCCGCAACGCCCGCCATGCCAAGCTGTTTACCTGGTCCGGTGCCATGAACATCCGCAACGAAAAATACAAAACCGATGAACGGCCCATTGACCCGGAGTGTGACTGCCCGGTATGCCGTAATTTTTCCAGGGGCTATCTGCGCCATCTCTTTGTGGCGGAGGAAATGCTGGCCATGCGCCTGGCTGTGCTGCACAACCTTTATTTTTATAATAAGCTGACCCAGCGCATCCGGGAGGCCCTGGATGGGGGACAATTTGCCGCCTTCCGGGCAGAATATTCCGAAAAGCTGGCAGGCCGAATTTGAAATAATCTGTGAAATATGGGAAAAAGGCTTGTCAAATCTTTCATTACGTTTTATAATGTTTCACTGACGGCGAGAAACGCCAAAGTTATTTTCGGAGGGGATTGTATTGACAGCACAGCTTGCCAACACCATGTTGTCAGCTACCGGCACCGGTACGGAAGGCTCCGGCGCTGCCGGCATTCTGGGGATGTTCCTGCCGCTGCTCCTGCTTGTGGCGGTGTTTTATTTCCTGCTGATCCGGCCTGAGAACAAGAAAAAGAAGGCTGCCGCTCAGATGCGCTCTGAGCTGTCGGTGGGCGATCAGATCACCACCATCGGCGGTATTGTGGGAACCATCTGCGCCGTGAAGGAGGAGACCATCGTCATCGAGACCAGCTCCGACCGTGTGCGCATGGAGTTTACCAAGTGGGCTGTGTCCACCCGGGGTACCCAGGCCACCCAGGACGGCCCTGGCGAAACCAAGGACGCCAAGGACAAGAAGTAATAGAAAACACCCTCCCTGC
Source organism: uncultured Flavonifractor sp. (assembly GCA_944383125.1). GTDB lineage: Bacteria > Bacillota > Clostridia > Oscillospirales > Oscillospiraceae > Flavonifractor. The sequence goes on along the minus strand of CALWOK010000064.1, from coordinate 629 downwards.
ATAGGTTGCATCAGGAACCTGTGGCAAGGGAGGGTATTTTTATGGGAAAACGGGAGGAGGATCAGGGAGCCAAGGCCATCCGCTGGGGACTTGGTATCCTGTTGGGTGGCGTGCTGGCCCTGGGGGTATGTCTGCTCTTTCTGCTGGGCGCCTCCGCCGCCATCTCCGGCGGACTGGCGGGGCTGGATCTCACCTACCAGATCACCATTGTGGGCTGTGTGCTGGGAGGCTTTGCCGGCGGATTGCTGGCGGTACTGCGGTGCGGCGGCGGATTGGCCGCCGGACTGGCCACCGGAGTGGTTTTATTTTTGCTCCTGCTGACCCTGGGCGCCCTGTGTTTTCAGGAGGTATCCCTGGAGCAGGGGAGCATTGGCCTTTTGTGCGGGGCCTTGTGCGGTGGAGCCGCTGCCGGATTAACCGGCATCCGTCCTCGCAAGAGCAGCAGGAAAAAACATAGAAAGCGTTGAAATATGTACAGCCCTATGGTATAATGATTGAAACTTATGTTTTAGGAGGGATATCGGAATGAAGCATATCAAGACGCTCAACGGCGCGACTCTGAAGAAGAGCGCCGCCCACGGCGGCTGCGGTGAGTGCCAGACCTCCTGCCAGTCCGCCTGTAAGACCTC
>CALWOK010000063.1 GCA_944383125.1 uncultured Flavonifractor sp. | reverse complement strand
GGCCCGCTTGTGCAGCTTGTCGTTGCCCATAAAGGCCCACAGGTGGAGCTTATCCGCCGCCTCCTGATGGTCAGCTCCTCGGCCCCCCGGTCCGCCCGCGCCCTGATTTTCAGGTCCGTGCGGCGCTCCTTGGTGGGTTTGTCGGTGGTACGCAGCCGCTCAATCCGCTTTTCCATGGACTGGGCCCGCTTGAAGGTCTTGTCGTTGCCGGAATAGGCCCACACCCGCAGCTGCTGGGCAGCCTTCTCCAACTGCTCAATCTTGGCCTGTTCCTTTTCGTACTGCTTGAGCTTCTCCTGATAGCGGTGCTCCTTCTCTGCCACATAGAACGAGTAATTGCCCTCATAGAATTCCGCCTTACCCTCCTGAATCTCAATGACACGGCGGACCACCCGGTCCAGAAACCAGCGGTCATGGGAGATGGCAAGGACCGTGCCTTGATAGCGGTCCAGGTATTCCTCCAGCCATTCGGTGGCGTGGAGGTCCAGATGGTTGGTAGGCTCGTCCAGCAAGAGAATGTCGGTATCCTCCAGAATGAGCCGGGCCAGGTTGACCCGGGTCTTTTCCCCGCCGGACAGAGAAGAAAACAGCTGGGCCCGCATGTCCTGGGAAACGGCCAGTCCGTTGCACACCTTGTTCAGCTGGGTTTCGGTGTCATAACCGCCCCCCGCTTCAAAGGCAGCTGTCAGGGCATCGTACCGCCGCAGCAGAGCCGGGTCGCTGTCCTCCCCCATCCGCTGAGCCAGCTCCGCCATCTCAGCTTCCATGGCTTTCAACGGGGCAAAGGCGGTGCGCAGCACATCGTCTACTGTATATTCGGGGGGATAGACCGGAATCTGGGAGATCAGCCCCACCCCCTTGCCGGGGGCAATGCGCACCTCTCCGTCATCCCAGTCCAGCTGGCCCGTCAGGATTTTGAACAGCGTGGTTTTGCCGGCGCCATTCTTGCCCAGCAGGCCCACCCGCTCGCCCTGGTCTACCTGAAAGGTCAGCCCATCCAGTATTTTTTTGCCTACCTCGAACTCCTTGGACAGGTTCGAGACTGCGATATCAATCATCTTGTATTTACTCCTGCTCTGGGGTGTGTTATAGTGAAGAAAAAGGATTGGAGGTCATAGCTATGGACGCAATTCGCTGGGAAGGGAAAACCCTTGCCCTTCTTGACCAGACAAGGCTTCCCGTGGAAGAGGTCTGGATTTCCTACCAGGATTACCGGCCGGTGGCCGATGCCATCCGCACCATGGTGGTGCGGGGCGCCCCTGCCATTGGCGTGACGGCTGCCTATGCCTACTGTCTGGCCGCGTTGGCAGGGGACAACCTGGAGGAGGCCAAAGAGGTTCTGGCAGCCAGCCGTCCTACGGCGGTCAATCTGTTCTGGGCGCTGGAGCGGATGGCCCGAAAGGCGCAGGACTGCGGCGGAGATGCCCAATCCCTCATTGCCGAGGCGGTGGAAATCCACCGGGAAGATGTGGAAATGTGTAAAGCAATGGGACTTTACGGTGCTTCTGTGGTGCCGGAGCACGCCCGCATCCTCACCCACTGCAACGCTGGAGCGTTAGCCACTGGGGGATATGGCACCGCCCTGGGGGTGATCCGGGCGGCCCACCAGCAGGGTAAAGTGCAAATGGTTTACGCAGATGAAACCCGTCCCCTGCTCCAGGGGGCCAGGCTTACCGCCTATGAGCTGGTGAGCGACCACATTCCCGCCACCCTCATTGCCGATAATATGGCTGCCAGCCTGATGGCCAAAGGCCAGATTGATCTGGTGGTGGTGGGCTGTGACCGGATGGCTGCCAACGGGGATTTTGCCAACAAGATCGGCACCTACTCGGTGGCGGTCAACGCCCACCACCACGGAGTCCCCTTCTATGTGGCCCTCCCCTGCTCCACCATTGATCTGTCCCTTGCCGACGGCAGCGGCATCCCCATTGAAGAGCGGGACAAGAACGAGGTGCGCACCCTGTACGGGGTTCAGACTGCCCCGGCAGAGGTGGAGGTTTACAACCCCGCCTTTGATGTAACCCCCCACAGCTTAGTCACCGGCATCATCACCGAGAAGGGCGTGATTTATCCCCCCTTCCGGGAAAACCTGGCTCGGTTATTCGGATAAGCAGGCACCGCCTTCCCCCCGCTGGGGGGAAGGCTTTTTTATGGGGCTTTGGTGATGGTCAGCAGGTACTCCACCAGCTCCTCCAGGGCCATGCCCCGGGAGGCCTTCACCAGGATGGTGGCATTGGCCCGCACCACGCTGTCCAGCACCGGCTTTGCCTCCTCTTTGGTGTTGCAGTGCCAGCACACCGGTACTCCTGCCTCCCGGGCGGCGGTGTAGATGTGCTGGGACAGCTCTCCCACCGCCACCAGGCACTGGATGCCCGCTTTCCCCAAATACTCTCCAATCCCGGTATGGAGGGCGGGCGCCAGCGGCCCCAGCTCAAACATATCTCCCAGTACGGCAATCTTGTACGCCCCGCTGGTATTGGACAAAACCTGCACCGCCGCCCGCATGGACTGGGGATTGGCATTGTAGGTGTCGTTGAGAATGGTAATGCCGTCTCCCCGGTTTAAAATGTTCATCCGCATTTTGGTGGGGGCAAAGCGGAGGATTCCCTGGGCAATCTGCTGCTGGGTCAGGCCAAAGTGATCAGCTACCGCCGCCGCCATCAGGGTGGGGTAAATCATGTGCTCCCCCAGGGCGGGGATTTCCACCGGATAGGTCCCTCTGGGTGTCTGCATCTGGCAGGTCATGCGGCTTTTCCCGTCGCTCTGCAAATCAACGGCCCGGTAGTCCAGCCCCTCCCCGGCTCCCACCCGCAGAAAAGCGTGGGGTACCGTTCCGGGCAGGGTATTGAGCAGAGGGTCATCCCCGTTGATGATGGCAGGGGCGTGGGATTTGGCAAAGTGGAAAATCTCGCTTTTGGCCTCCAGAATCTTTTCCCGGGAACCAAAGTGCTCAATATGGGAATCCCCGATGTTGGTCATGAGCACCACATCCGGCTCCACAATGG
>CALWOK010000062.1 GCA_944383125.1 uncultured Flavonifractor sp. | reverse complement strand
GGGTCCTTCTGCCACCCCTCCGGAGCGGACAGTTCCATGATTTCATAGGCCCCCGGTTTCAGCTGGGAAAAGGTAACGGAGCCGCCTGCCTCGGTAATCCCGGTGCAGGTGGCTCCGCTTTCGATATGCCTGATCTGGATTTTGGCCCCGGCCAGATGGTTGCCGGTGGCGGCGTCGATTTTCTCCACCCGCAACTCCCCATAGGGAGCGTTCCAGAAGGTGACTTCCGCCACTTCACCCACCTTTGCCATCACCTGCTGGGTACGCTGCTCCGGCAGCAGGTGGTATTCCGGCGGAATCTCCTCGGTGACGGTGTACAGGCCGGCTTGGGTCAGGGGGATCTCAATGATCCCCTTGCTGTTGGTGGAAAAAGAACCCACCGGGCTGCCGTCCGGACCGGTGACAGAAAAGACCGCCCCGGCCAGCGGGTTCTCAGTTCCCGTTTCCAGCTTGATGATCTTCAGACCAGGCTCCCCGGTTTCCTCTTCCTCCGGGGTATCGGTGTACTTGCTTACGGCAGTCAATTCCATGGGCCTGGTGCTGGCGGTATCGCAGATGTAGTTTTGCAGATTGCCGTACTGGTCTGTCTGAGCACATGTGGCATAGAAGGCCACATAATGATACAGGTCGGCATTCAGCCTGAGCGAAACACTGCCGCTCTGTCCCTCCACACGGTCCGCCGGGTAGAGTACCTTAAAGCCGGCGGCATACACGCCGCCGTTTCCCGCCACTGTAAGCTCGGTGACAGGGTTGTTGTCCATATCCACAATCTGAGTACCGGCGGGAACACCGGCGGGGTCTGCGAACTCCACCCCAATCTTCAGCCCGTTTACCCAGGTGGTACTCTCCACGGTAAAGATCTGCTGAAGACATGCCTTGCCGTCAATGCTGACGGGATAGGCCTCTTCCTGATCCGGAACTGCCGTCAGCCTGGGCTCTGTGGCATAGGTCTGGTAATACTGCATCCCCCGCTGATAGATGAGCTTGGCAGCGGCCAGAATCTGATTGGCAATGGTCAGCTCAGTGCCGCTGAGACCGGGGGCCGTCTTCAGGTTGTTGATGTCCCACCCCGGGATGATGTAGCACCACAGAGCCATTTTGGTGGCGTAATAGGCCTGGTATTTGTTGTCCAGCCCCAGCTCTTCCAGAGTTTTGTGGGGATAGCCGTTGAATACGATGGACACGATTTTGGGGTCACTGGTTTTCTCGTCGGCCAGGTACTTGATGCTCTGGCCGGGGCCTACCGTCTGGGGGACCCCGTACTGGTCCGGGTTGACGCAGTAGGCAGGGATCTCCTTGGTGGAGCCGTCAGCCCCCTGGTAGTTGTAGTAGGTGTATTTCTGCTTGCGGACCACACCATTGATGGACAGATAGCCCAGCTCATAGTCTCCATTGTAGATGCTGATCTCGCCCAGGGTCTCCTCCTCACTGGAGGCGGCCAGGGTACCGGCAGGCAATACCCCCAGCGTGAGCACCAGAGCCAGGAACAAAGAAAGCAGTCGTTTCATACAAGGCCCTCCTTTTAAACTTCGACAGCCTGAACCATCCAGCGGTAAGCCCGTTGGTCCATGACGCAGGTGTACAGGGTAATGCGGTTGTCTGAGGTGGCGGCGGTGCCGCTGGTGTTAGTTTCCAGCACCTTATCCACACTGGTGACGGCATAGGTGCGGGTACCCAGCTTGGTAGTCAGGGTGATGGCAGCCCCTGCCGCCAGGGTGTGGATCTTGCCAAAGTGGTTGTTGACCCCACGGTTGTGGCCGGCAATGCACACATTTCCATCCCAGATACTGGTGCCGGTGAAGTGACCCGCCCCTTTGGCCAGGGGAGTACTGCCGGTGCCCTCATATACCTTGACGGTCAGGCCGATGGAGGGAATCCGCAGGGTTCCCAGGCTGCCGCCGGAATCGTAGAGGGCGCTGGTCACTTCAGTAAAGGCGGTGGTATCCATCCAGGTACTGCCGGAATCTATGGTGGGGTATTCCTCCATGAGAAGAGGAGAGGTGGTGCTGCCCACCGTATTGACCAGTCCGCCAGACAGACCGCCGGGAGCCAGATTGGGGGTAAGCAGTTCTCCGCTGCCGGGGAGGTAGCTGGTTGGAGTACCGAACCCCGGTGGAATGAGGGCGGCATTTTTGCTGCGGTCCACGTTGACGGCCTCCGGCTCATAGATGGTGTCATCACTGGTGGGGCGTGCGAAGAGATAATCCTCCGGCGGGGCCATGGTGTAATTCAGGGCGCTGGCCGGGGTGACGCACAGCGCCGCCGTCAGAGCGGCCAGCATCAGGGGAAATAGTCTGCCTTTCATGTGGATGATTTCCTCCTTCCGAAGATACCAAAGGTCAACAGGGCCGCCGCTATCAGCACCGTACCGCCGCCGATACAGGCTGTTATAGGCAGCCAGTGATCCAGGCTGCCTCCGGCAGAGGCGGATTCTTGCTCCGGGGCAGGTGTGGGCGAAACCTCTGCCGGTTCCAACGGCTCCGCTGCGCCAAAAACGGCGGTGTAGGTTACCAGGCTGCATTCCGTCTTGACCACCTCGCCGGTATAGTTGGCCGACACCGTATAGCCGGTGGCGTACTTGTAACTGGCAGAACCGCTGTAGCTGGCAGTGGCGGTATATCTGGTTTCTGCTCCTTCGCCGGTGCTGGACCACTGGACGTTCACCAGGGTAAGGGATTTTCCATTGTCCTGGATGGTCTTGGGTACCAGGGACAGGTCTGCGTCCGACAGGTTGGGATAGGTACGGGTAGCCGAAAGCGCCTTGGTCTGGGAGGCATATCCGCTGGCTGCCACCTTTACGCTGGTGTGATCCAGCCGCAGCAGGCCGGAATAGCCGTCCTCTGTGGTAACCTCCAGTTCTGCTTCCAGTGCCTTCAGAATGTCCTCCATCTGGTTGGTATCACTGTCCATTGTGACTGTCTTGGTAAAGGGTTTGGTATCCACGCCCACCTCGTTCTTCCGGGTCATGTCCAGCAGGTGGTAGGTGCGCCCATCCCGTTCAAAGTCCCCGGTGGGGATGGCGGAGGGGTCCTCATACAGAGCCAGCTGGTAGACCTTGCGGATGCGGGGCTTGTCCCCCTCGGTATACTCCTCCACCTGGATAGGGTACTGGGTGGTGCTCTCCTCTTCTGCCGCCAGAGCTATGGGCATGGCCTGGGCCAGCACCAGGGCAGCGGCACACAGCAGCATACAAAACCGTTTTTTCACATCAATTCCCCCCTCCGGTTACACGGTTTCCAGGATCAGGCGGCGCAGGGCATAGAATCGCCGTTTGCCTTCCGGTGTTACCAGGGTGTAGCTGCCGGTATGCCCGTTGCAGCAGTAGTCCTTGACGGTAAACAGGCCTTTTCTCAGACTGCCGGCATAGGGCATGATAGAGCCTGCCAGGGTGCGGTAGACAAACCCCCGCTCCAGCAGGAACCGGATAAACTGCCGTTCCGGTACCTCCAGCTCCTTAGCGGTGGTACGGAGATTGGTGTTGTGCTTCAGGTCGACAAACAGGTCATAGTAAACTGCTTTGCCGGCCAGCCAGGCATTTTCGTTCCGCAGGGCGGTTGTTTTCTCCCGCTCTGCCAGCAGGTCTGCGCACAGTTTCATCAGGGCCTCCGGCGAGGTAGCCATCTCCCACAGTTTCTCCCGGGTGAGATACGCCCCGTGCTTGCGGATGGAGGGCAGGACTTCCTCGAACACCCACCGCTCAAAGCGTTCCGCCGACGGCAGCTTGCTGTGGACAATGAGACGGTACACATCGCCTTCGGGGATAAACAGGAGCTTTTGCATGCCGCCGTTGGTAGGGGTTTCTATTTTGGAAACCCCTTTGCAATGTGTGTTTACCGCCTTGGTTGGTATTGCATAGCCTAAAGCCCTTGCTACATCTGCGCCGCAGAACAGGTAATTGCCGTTTTCTTCAATAACACGGATGCTGCCGAACTCCGGATTCTGGAACAATTTCATCTGATTCATACGGTACCTCCTGAAAATTTGTCATAAAAAAGCAGACAGCCGGTTACCAGCTGCCTGCGGTATCATGATTGGCGTAGGAAGTATAGCTGTTGTTCATGGTGACAGGGGCGTTGTACAGGACGGCCAGCAGGTACTGCTTCATGTTGCGTACCTGGGTGGTGTTCTTTTGCAGGCAGTCCATGACGAACTCGATGTGGGCGCTGTTGAGCTTCAGCAGCCGGGAGCGCACGATATCATGGGGAAAGTCTGCCCCCGAGATCCGGGTGGTTTTACGCTGGGCACAGACGGTCTCCACCAGCAGCTCCACAATTTCGTCCAATTCCTCCCGGTAAGGCCCCGCCTGGGCTCTGAGGTGGTCATACTCGATGTTCTCCAGAATCAAACGCCGGTACCGCTCTGTCTCAGGGAGGGACAGGGAGCCTCTTCCGTTCCTTTCCGGCGGCCAGGCCGCCGCTGCCCGGAAAGGAAATGAATCCGTCTTTGCTGGATGAGTATTTGATTGATCTGTTTTTTCTTGATCTATTTTTAATTCTGCGGGGGTTTCCTGATGCGGCACGTCCATATCCGGGTTTTCCGGATGTGGCGGAGTCATATCCGGCTGCATTTCCTCTGAGGGCGTTTCCACGCCCCGCTTAGGCGGGGGCTGCTCATAGATGACATATTCCGTATCACTGATGCGGCCCTGCCGGTCCCGCCGCTGGTAGCGTATGATGTACCCGGCGGACTCCAGCTCCCGTACCGCCCCGCTGATGGCGTCTACCCCTTCCTTGCAGATGGTAGCCAGTCCACGGACGGTGTAGTTCCAGCCGTCCGGCAGGGAGAGCATCATGGACAGCAGCCCCTTGGCCTTCAGGGACAGCTGGCAGTTGCGCAGATGGTGGTTGGCCATGATGGTGTAGTCTCTGGTGCGTTCGATTCTGAATACTGCCATAGCGATTATCTCCTTCTCTTACGGTGTTTGTGTAACGGGGCGGGCAGGATGTGCCCCTCGATGATGTTGGCGTGAAAGGCAATGCGGATCTTGCCCCGGCGTTCTTGCTCCAGGGCTTCCTGGTAGTCCGGCTCACTGAGGAACAGCCGGGCCCGCTGGCCTTGCCCGGCAAACCCGCTGCCGTCCGTCAGCACCTCGAACTCAATCATGTGCCGGGTGTCGTCCTGGAACCGGGCCACATCCCACAGGCTGTGGCCGGTTTGCTGGTAATGGACCATAATACCTCCTGATTCCGGGCAGCAAAAAAGCCGGACTTGTAACAACAGGTCCGGCTCTTTCTTTGCGTGATGAAGGGTTTACCGCTCCAGTGACCGCTGGCGCTTTTTCTGCCACTGCTCCAGCAGCGTGAGGATGGTCTGCTGCATCCGCTGGGGGGTGTAGCTTTTGGGAAAATACTTGCGCAGGGTGTCCGAGGTGAACGTTACCTTGCACAGATCACGTTTCTTTTCCTCCCCCATGATCGCCCGCATCACCTCCATGGTCAGGCTGCCCTCCTGGCTGAACTTTTTCAGCCGCTGGGCCTGGGAGAGGGACGGGGTGGATTGCTCGCTGTCCATGGCATCCAGCAGCATGGCCTGTTCCTCCGGCTTGAGAAAGGACAGCTCATAGGCCGGATTGAAGGCAATCTTTTTCTCATCCACCATGTCCAGAAGTTGAGGGATCAGTTCCGTCAGGCGGATGTAGCGAGAAATTTGATTACGGCTTTGCCCGACCTGTTCAGCAAGCAGTTCCCTGGATTCCTTTCCATCAAAATTCCGCCCAACTTGGGCGGAATTTTTTGAAGGTCTGCCAGCCTGCCGCTTCATGGCTTCCAGTTTCATCTTGTAGGCAAAGGCCCGCTCACTGGGAAGCAGGGATTCCCGCTGGAGATTGCTGTCAACCATGATAATTGTGGCGGTATCATCATCCAGTTCCCGGACAATGACCGGCATGGTATCTCTGCCTGCCAGTTCACTGGCCCGGTATCGTCTGTGTCCGGCTACCAGCTCATAGCCCCCGTCAGGAGAGGGGCGGGCAATGGCGGGAACCAGTACGCCATACCGGCGGATGCTGTCTGCGGTTTCCATCATAGCTTCATCATCCTTTACTTTGAATGGGTGCCCCGGAAAGGGATGCAGTTCTGACAACGGGAGTTCCACCACCTTTTCCCGCTGGGCATCCTGGCGGCCTTCTTCGGTGGTAAACAGGTCATCTACCGAGGCCAGCTCGATGTTTCTCCCGCTGCTTTTCAAGTTTTATCACCTCCTTCGTCAGACTCTGGTAAGCCTCTGCCGCCTTGCTGCCGGGGGCGTGGGTATAGATGCTCCTGCCCTCTGCGCTGTACTCCTTGACCCGGACGGAGTGGGGGATTTCAGTAGAAAACACCTTGATTTTGCTGCCATAGGTCTCCCGCAGCAGAGCGGAGATTTCCTTGGCAAAGTTGGTGCGGCTGTCCACCATGGTCAGCAGGATGCCGTCAATCTGGAGCTTGGGGTTGATCTGCCGCTTGACCTTGTTCACAGTCTGGAGCAGCTGTTCCAGCCCCTTGGCGGGCAGGTACTCGGCCTGGACAGGGATGATGACCCGGTTGGCAGCGGCCAGGGCGTTGATGGTGAGCATACCCAGGGAGGGCTGGCAGTCAATCAGGATATGGGAGTATTGTCCCTTCACGGTGTCCAGGTACTGTCTCAGGATAGTCTCCCGGCTCATGGCGTTGACCAGGGAGACCTCCATACCGGAGAGCTGGATGTCTGCGGGCATCAGGTCAACACCCTCCGGGTGGTGCAGGATACCCTCGCCGGGGCGCAGCGGCTGGTCCATCAGGATGCGGCCCATGGCATCCGCCAGGGTGAAGGGCAGCTTGTCCGGCTGGGGATGGCCTAGGCTGATGGTAAGACTGCCCTGGGCATCCCCGTCCACCAGAAGCACCCGTTTCCCGGACTGGGCCAACCCAATGCCCAGATTGACGGCAGTAGATGTCTTTCCTACGCCGCCTTTCTGGTTGGCAATGGCAATGATTTGTGGAGTCATGTGAATCACCTTCTTTCTTATAAATAAAAGGAGAATGTGACATAAATCCACATTCTCCTAGCGAAACGATATGCAATTGCTGTCTGATTTGTCGTTAAAGTGCTCAGCGTCTTGAAAGCCATTTCACCGCAAACCCGCATGAATACTGGATTTTTTAGGGTTTGCCAATACCCTTCCCAAACAACACATCTTCAACGAGTGGTTCATCCGGGACACCAGCCGGAAGATCCGGGCGGTGCAGCGGGCCAAGGCGGAACGCGGGGAGCGGCTGGGCACCAGAGCGCCCTACGGTTACCGCAAGGACGAGCAGGACCGCAAGAAGCTGGTGGTGGACGATGAGGCCGCCGCCGTGGTGCGCCGTATTTTCGCCCTGTGCGCCGCCGGGCAGGGACCCAGCCAGATCGCCCGGCTGCTAAAGCGGGAGCAGGTGCTATGCCCCACGACCTACGCTTACAAAACCTTTGGCGTCGCCCATAGCAGTCTGAATTTGAATGACCCCTATGGGTGGTCTGACAGTACGATTGCCAACCTGCTGGAGAATGAGATTTACCTGGGCAACACCATCAACCTCCGGTACAGCACTCGTTCCTACAAGGACAAGCGGAAAATTGAACATCCCAGGGAAGAGTGCATGGTG
>CALWOK010000061.1 GCA_944383125.1 uncultured Flavonifractor sp. | reverse complement strand
TGCTGAGTAGCCATCAAAAGGACAAGGCTCCCTCTCTTATAACGATAGAGGGAGCCTTGCTTTTGTCCATATTCACCAAGTGATTTCAATTTCCCTTGAAATCACTACTTTCCTTAAAAAGGGAGTGGCGGGAACCCCCTCACCAGTCCGACCTGCAGCGGTCATACAATATGGTTGCACAGCACGCCGATTCCCTGGATCTCCACCTCTACCCTGTCGCCGGGTACCATAGGCCCGATGCCGGCAGGGGTACCGGTGGTCACCACGTCCCCCGGCTCCAAAGTCATGGAGGCGGTGATGAATTCCAGCAGCTGGGGCACCGGGGTCATGAACTGACTGGTCCGCCCGCTCTGCACCACCTTCCCGTTGAGCCGGGTTACAATGGACAGATCCGCCGGGTCCACCTCGTCGGTGACGATGGGGCCGATGGGGGCAAAGCCATCCATATTCTTGCCCCGGGTCCACTGCCCGTCGGCCTTCTGCACATCCCGGGCAGTCACGTCGTTGAGACAGGTGTAGCCCAGGATATAGTCTGCAAAGTGTTCCGCCTTGACACGCTTTGCCCGGCGGCGGATCACAAAGGCCAACTCCCCCTCATAGTCCAGCCGCCCCACAAAGTCGGGAGCGTGGATGCTGCCGTTGGGGTGGTTGAGGGTATTGGGCGCCTTCAGGAAGAGGATGGGCCGGTCCGGCACCCCCTCCCCCATTTCCACCGCATGATCGTAGTAATTCTTCCCAACGCACACAAGTTTACTGGCTTCACAGGGGGGCAGCAGAAGGCACTCTTCCAGGGGCAGGCTTTCGCCATCATAGCAGATTTCCTCAAAGGGGGGCATGGTCAGGGTGCGCACCTGGTCCTCCTGCACCACGCCCCATACCTCTCTGCCGTCCCGCAGCAGTTTGATATACTTCATCGGATCTCCTCCGCATGGTCCAGAATCAAATCCAACAGTTCCTGTTTTCCGTCTCCCTTCTCAGCTGAAAAGGGAATCACCTTTACGCTTTCGTCCAGCTCCAAAGTTTCCCGGATGCGGGCCAGATTGGGCGCAATGTCGCTTTTGCGCAGCTTATCCAGCTTATTGGCCACCACGGCAAAGGGCCTGCCGCTGTTTTTAAACCAGGCCGCCATAGTGCAGTCGTCGGCGGTGGGCTTGTGCCGGGCGTCCACAATCATCAGCCCCAGGGTCATCAGGGAGTTGTCGGCAAACCACGCCTCCATCAGCCTGCCCCACCGCTGCTTTTCCGCCATGGATACCTTGGCATAGCCGTAGCCCGGCAGGTCCACCAGGTAAAAGGCGCCGTCAATGAGAAAATAGTTGATGTGGGTGGTCTTGCCGGGGGCGGCCCCCACCCGGGCAAAGTTTTTCCGGTTGAGCAGCCGGTTGATGACCGACGACTTGCCCACATTGGAGCGGCCGGCAAAGGCCACCTGGGCCAGCCGGTCCCGGGGAAAGTCCGCCGCTTTGGCGGCAGAGCGGACAAATTCCGCCTTTTGCAGATTGATTGCCATAGTTACCTCCCAGGTATGGATGCTGCCCCAAACCCTACTGGCGCAAGGCAGTGCGGTCTGCGGTACGGGCTGCGGCATGGGCCTGGACGGCCTCGGTATCAGGGTCGCTCACCTTCAGGTCCAGGGCCTCTGCCAGCACCTGGTCCACCTGTTCCACCGGGACAAACCGCAGGCCCTCCCGGACGGTGGGGTCAATCTCCTCCAGGTCTTTCTCATTGTCGGCCGGCAGGATGACGGTGCGGATGCCGTTGCGGTAGGCCGCCATGGTCTTTTCCTTCAGACCTCCGATGGGGAGCACCCTGCCCCGCAGCGTGACTTCCCCTGTCATAGCCAGCTCCCGCCGCACCGGGGTGCCGGTGAGGGCGGACACCATGGCGGTGGTAATGGCGATGCCGGCGGAGGGTCCGTCCTTGGGGACAGCCCCCTCGGGGAAATGGATATGGACATCCTTGGTCTTGTGGAAGTCGGCTTCAATGCCCAGCTGGGCGGCCCGGCTGCGGATATAGGTCATGGCGGCCTGGGCGGATTCCTTCATCACGTCTCCCAGGTTGCCTGTCAGCTCCACCTTGCCGCTGCCGGGGACCACCCCCACTTCCACCTCCAGGATTTCGCCCCCCACGCTGGTCCAGGCCAGGCCGTTGACCACCCCAACCTGTTCGGTATGGGGGATGCGCTCCGGGTGGTACCGGGGAATACCCAGCAGCTTTTCCAGGTTTCCGTCTGTAATGGTAATGGTCTTTACATCCTCTGATACCAGGCGCATGGCAGCCTTACGGCACAGGGCGGCAATCTGCCGCTCCAGCACCCGCACCCCCGCCTCCCGGGTATACCCCCGGATGAGGGCCCGGAGGGCCTGGTCGGCAATGCGCACCTGGGTACGGGTGAGGCCGTGGCGCTTGAGCTCCTTGGGAATCAGGTGCCGCTTGGCAATCTGCACCTTTTCCTCGTCGGTGTAGCTGGTCAGCTCAATGACCTCCATCCGGTCCAGCAGGGGCCGGGGGATGGTGTCCAGGGTATTGGCGGTGGTGATGAAGAGCACGTCGGACAGGTCAAAGGACACCTCCAGAAAGTGGTCCCGGAAGGTGGCGTTCTGCTCGGCGTCCAGCACCTCCAGCAGAGCGGAAGCCGGGTCCCCCCGGTGGTCGCTGCCCAGTTTGTCAATCTCGTCCAGCAGCAGCAAGGGGTTGCAGCTCTCCGCCTGCTTGACGGCGGCAATGATGCGCCCCGGCATAGCCCCCACATAGGTTTTGCGGTGGCCCCGGATTTCCGCCTCGTCGTGGACGCCGCCCAGAGAAATGCGGGCCATCTTCCGGTGTACCGCCTTGGCCACGCTGGTGGCAATGGAGGTTTTACCCACGCCGGGAGGGCCTACCAGACAGAGAATCTGCCCCTTGATCTGGGGGGCCAGCTGCTTTACCGCCAAAAATTCCAGAATGCGCTCCTTTACCTTGTCCAGACCGTAGTGGTCGGTATCCAGCACCTTGCGGGCCGCTTCCACATTGACCCGCTCCCGGGTGCGCTTGCCCCAGGGCAGCTCCAGAACGGTATCCAAGTAGTTGCGCAGGACGGTGGCCTCGGCGGAGGAATAGGGCT
>CALWOK010000060.1 GCA_944383125.1 uncultured Flavonifractor sp. | reverse complement strand
TGGTAGCCCACCGGCAGCACCCCAATGCGGGTATCCCGTTTCAGGGGAGCGGGGGTATTGCCGCCGGCCAAACGGCCCTTGGGGAGCCAGCGGATTTCCTGGATGGGTACCTCGCCGTAGCCCACCCGGCGCAGGCCGTCCCCTCTGGCCCGGCGGCACCGGCCCATCAGGACGGTACCCGCCCGGACGCCCCCCAGCCGGGCCTCGGGACAGTGCATCAGCACATAGGAGCCGGCGGCATGGACGGTGCCTGTCTCAAAGCCTGCCGCATGGATGGCGTCCACCACGTTGTTGAATTCGGCTATCTGAGCCGCCAGAGCCTTGCCCTTTTTGCTGCGGGTGTACAGCTGGGTACACACCCCGGACACGGCAATGTTGGGCAGGTTGCGGAAGGTGGACAGCAGCTTTTCCGGCTCAGAGGCCAGAAAGCCCCCAAAGCCCATGCCGGTGTCAATCTGAATGTGGGCCTCCGCCACGGTGGAGCGGGCTTCCGCCACCCCGTTGAGGGCCATGCCGCTGTCGTGGGAGCCGATGGTGCACACAACATTCAGATCCAACAGCTGCTCCAGTTCCTCCCGGTCGGCGGTACAGCGGAGCATCAGCAGCTCCTCTTCCACAAAGCCCGCCTTCCGCAGAGCGGCGGCCTCCGCCACCTCAGATATGGCAAAGCGGCCGATGCCCTCCGCCCGCAGCACCCTGGCCAGCTCCACCAGCCCGGCCCCCTGCCCGTCGCCGGTGAGCACGCCGTAGATGACGGCGCTCCCGGCCCGTTCCTTCACCGCAGAGATATTGTTTTTCAGCCCGGCCCGCTCAATTACCAGCGTTTTCATCCTGAACCCGCCTTTCTCCGCCGTTATTTTTTCCATTATATACTGCCCCTTCTTTGCCGTCAATGAAAAGGGGACGGGCCTTGTGTTTTCCCGGGGAAAGTGCTATGATTTAAAATTGAAACCACGAATTTGGAGGAACTGCATTGAACCGACAGACCACCCGAATTTCTCCCGCCGACGTGGAGCGCCAGCGGGAGTTTTGCCATCAGATTTATGAGCGCAACGCCGCCCGCACCACGCCGCCCCTGGCCTTTGTGGACACCTACGGCTGTCAGCAGAACGAGGCCGACTCGGAGCGCATCCGGGGCTATCTCAGCGAGATGGGCTACCAGTTCACCGACCGTGAGGGAGAGGCCGACGTCATTGTGATCAACACCTGCGCCATCCGGGAGCATGCCGAAATGCGGGTGCTGGGCAATGTGGGCGCCCTGGTACACACCAAGCGCCAGAAGCCGGGGCAGCTGATCTGCGTATGCGGCTGCATGGCCCAGGAGCCCCACCGGGCTCAGAAAATCAAAGAGAGCTACCGGCAGGTGGATCTGGTGTTCGGGCCTCATGCCCTGTGGCGGTTCCCCGAGCTGTTCCACCGGCTGGTCACCCGCCGGGGCCGTATTTTTGACATTGCCGACGAGCCCGGGTCCATTGCGGAGGGCATTCCCCTGGTCCGTCAGGAGGGGGTAAAAGCCTGGGTGTCCATCATGTACGGCTGCAACAATTTCTGCACCTACTGCATTGTACCCTACGTCCGGGGCCGGGAGCGCTCCCGTCAGCCACAGGTCATTCTGGAGGAAATCCGGGGCCTGGTGGCCGACGGGTACAAGGATATTACCCTGCTGGGCCAGAATGTGAATTCCTATGGCAAGGATCTGGAGGAGCCCATGGACTTTGCCGACCTGCTCAAGGCGGCCGCTGAGATAGAAGGGGAGTTTCTGCTCCGCTTCATGACCAGCCACCCCAAGGACGCCTCCCAAAAGCTCTTTGACACCATGGCCTCCTCCCCCAAGATTGCCCCCTGCTTCCATCTGCCCTTCCAGGCGGGCAGCGACCGGGTGCTGAAGGCCATGAACCGGGTGTATGACCGGGCGGGCTATCTGGACAAGGTGGGCCGTCTCCGTCAGGCCATTCCCGATGTGGTCATCACCTCCGACGTCATTGTGGGCTTCCCCGGCGAGACGGCAGAGGAATTTGAAGACACCATGACCCTCATTGACCAGGTGCGCTTTGACGCCCTTTTTACCTTCATCTACTCTCCCCGGGTGGGTACCCCCGCCGCCGCCATGGAGGACCCCGTTTCCAAGGAGGAAAAGGCCGCCTGGTTCCAGCGGCTGGTGGAGCGGCAGGATCAGATTTCCGAGGAAAAACACGCCGCCTATATCGGCAAGACCGTCCGCTGCCTGGTGGACGGCAAGGATGACAAGGGCCTGACCGCCCGCACCCCCGGCAACCGGCTGGTGCGCCTCACCGGTGATGACGCCCTGATGGGCCAGTTTATTGATGTGAAGATTACCGGGGCCAACAAGTGGTCCCTGATGGGGGAAGCCGTCAGATAAAAATGGGTCTTCCCCAGCACCGAAATTGACAGAGAACAGGAGAACCGCCATGCCGCCTGCAACCACCCCCATGATGCAGCAATATCTCAAAATGAAGGAACTGCACCCGGACTGCATTTTGTTTTTCCGGCTGGGGGATTTTTATGAGATGTTCAACGAGGACGCCAAGCTGGTGTCCGCCGAGCTGGACCTGACCCTCACCAGCCGGGACCGGAGCAAACCGGAGGAGGAGCGCACCCCCATGTGCGGGGTGCCCTACCATTCTGCCGATTCCTACATTGCCCGGCTCATCAGCAAGGGCTATAAAGTGGCCATCTGTGAGCAGATGGAAGACCCGGCCGCCGCCAAAGGGCTGGTGGACCGGGATATTATCCGCATTATTACCCCCGGCACCGTCATGACCGACTCCATGCTGGAGGAGGGGCGCAACAACTATATCTGCGCCCTGTATGGCGATTCCGCCGGGTGGGGGCTGTGCTTCTGTGACATCTCCACCGGTCAGGTGGGGGCGGCCTCTTTTTCCGGCCCCGAGGGTACGGAACACCTGTATAACGAGCTGGGGCGGTTTGTTCCCCGGGAGGCCGTGCTGTCCGACGGGGCCTACAGCGACGAGGCCCTGCTGGAGTTTCTCACCCACCGGCTGGGCTGCCGGTGTGAAAACGGCGGCGAGGCCCGGTTCCGGCCGGACAGCGCCCGTTTGAAAGCGGAAAAGCAGTTTTCCAGCGGCCTGGAGCAGCTGCCTCAGGGGGATACCCACGCCCTCCAGGCGGTGGGGGGGCTGCTGAGCTATCTGTACGAAACCCAGAAAACCGACCTCTCCCACCTGTCCGCCCTCACCTGGCTGTCCGCCGGTCAGTTTATGGAGCTGGACCTGACCGCCCGGCGCAACCTGGAGCTGACCGAAACCCTCCGCTCCAAAGAGAAAAAAGGCTCTCTGCTGTGGGTGCTGGACAAAACCCGTACCCCCATGGGCCGCCGGCTCATCCGCACCTGGATCGAGCGGCCCCTCCTCTCCCCTGCCGCCATTGGCAAACGGCTGGGGGCGGTGGAAGCGCTGGTAAAGGATACGGTGTGCCGGGAAGAGTTGGCAGGGGTTCTGCGGGAGATCACCGACCTGGAGCGGCTCATTGGGCGCATTGTCTACGGCACCGCCGGGGGCCGGGACCTGGTGGCCCTGGCAGCCGGTCTGGGCAAGCTGCCCAGACTGAGGGAACTGCTGGAGGGATGCCCTTCTGCGCTGTTGACCGCCCTCACCGGAGAGCTGGACGATCTGGAGGAGCTGCGCACCCTCATCAGCAGGGCCATTGTGGATGAGCCGCCCTTTTCTGTCCGGGAGGGGGGCCTGATCCGGGAAGGCTATGACCCGGAGGTGGACCGGCTGCGGGAGATCCTCACCAACGGCAAGGATCTGGTGGCTGCCATCGAGGCCAGAGAGAAGGAAAAGACCGGCATCAAGAGCCTGAAAGTGGGCTACAACAAGGTATTCGGCTACTATCTGGAGGTATCCAAGTCCTATTATGACCAGGTACCCCAGGATTACATCCGCAAGCAGACCCTGACCAACGCCGAGCGGTTTATCACCCAGGAGCTGAAGGATCTGGAGCATGAAATTCTCTCCGCCCAGGACAGAATCACCGCCCTGGAGTTCAACCTGTTCTGCGCCCTGCGGGAGCAGGCCGCCGCCCAGGTGGGAGAGATTCAGCGCTCCGCCGCTGCGGTGGCCCAGGTGGATGTGCTGGTCTCCTTTGCCACGGTGGCAGCCCAGAACGGCTACTGCCGCCCGGAGGTGGACCTGTCCGACCGCCTGGAAATT
>CALWOK010000059.1 GCA_944383125.1 uncultured Flavonifractor sp. | reverse complement strand
AGGACGGCCTGCTTGTAGTTGTCATGGATGGGACACTCGTTGCTGGTCAGCAGACAGGTACCCACCTGCACGCCGCAGGCCCCCAGGGCGAAGGCGGCAGCCATCTGGCGGCCGTCGGCAATGCCACCGGCGGCAATGACAGGGACGCTCACGGCATCGGCCACCTGGGGTACCAGGGCCATGGTGGTCATTTCGCCCACGTGTCCGCCGCTTTCGGTACCCTCAGCAATGACGCCGTCAATGCCGTAGCGCTCCAGCCGCTTGGCCAGAATGGGGGCGGCTACCACGGGGAATACCTTGATGCCCGCCTCTTTCCAGGCGGGGACATACTTGCCGGGGTTTCCGGCGCCGGTGGTCACCACCTGAACGCCTTCTTCCACCACCACCTTGGCCAGATCCTCAATGTGGGGATTCATCAGCATCAGGTTCACGCCGAAGGGCTTGTCGGTCCCCGCCTTGGCGGTGCGGATTTCCTTGCGGAGGGCGTCGGCGTCCATGCCGCCGGAGCCAACCAGGCCAAGGGCGCCGGCATTGGACACGGCGGCGGCAAAGGCGCCGGTGGCGATGTTTGCCATGCCGCCCTGGATAATGGGGAATTCAACCCCCAACAGTTCATTCAGTTTCATATGATACTCCTTTGTCTCAGGCCAGTTCCAGCAAAGCCCCTGCCCAGGTCAGCCCGCCGCCGAAGCCCACGCACAGAATCTTCTGACCGGAGGTGATGGCGCCGGAACGCATCAGCTCATCCAGCAGCAGGGGGACGCTGGCGGCAGAGGTGTTGCCGGTACGGGCGATATTTCCGGTGCATTTTTCCGGGTCAACCCCCAGTTTTTTCACCGAGAAATCAATGATACGCTGGTTGGCCTGATGGAACACAAACCGGTCAATTTCCTCCAGGGTAAGTCCGGCCTTTTCCACCACCTCTTTGGCGCAGTGGGGCAGGGCTTCCACAGCAAAGCGGAACACCGCTTTGCCGTCCATATGGATGTAGGACGGGGCGGGCGCATTGGCTCCCGGTACAAACAGAGCCTCCTGGTTGCGCCGGCAGCCCAGAACGGCGTGGAGGGAGGGGTAGTCGGCCCGCCATTCTACCACGGCGGCACCGGCGCCGTCTCCAAAGAGCACGCAGGTGGAGCGGTCGGTAAAGTCGGTGATGCGGCTCAGGGCTTCTGCGCCCACAATCAGACCATACTTCCGGGCGGAGGCGGTCAGCAGACATTCCGCCGTATGGAGCGCATATACAAAGCCGGAGCAGGCGGCGTTCAGGTCAAAGCAGACGGTATCCTCGGGAAAGCCCAGATCCCGCTGGAGGATACAGGCGGCGGCGGGGGTGAGAAAATCCTGAGACAGGGTGGCAACAATGCACACCCCGATCTGTTCCGGGCCGATACCGGCCCGCTCCAGGGCCTGCCGGGCGGCTGCCAGACAGAGGGCGGTGTGGGTTTCCTCACCGGTGCAGTGATAGCGGCTGCGGATGCCGGTACGGGAGGCAATCCACTCGTCGCTGGTGTCCACCCGCTTTGCCATATCGTCATTGGTGACTGCCACCTTGGGCAGGGCTGAGCCGGTGCTCAGCAGCTTGATTCCGTTCATGGGCGCTCCTTTCTCAGGGCCATGGCGCCCATCTGGCGGAATTTTTTATAGCGTCCTGCGGCCAGTGCCTGCCCGCTCTGCTTGCACAGGGCGTTCAGTTCCCGGGTGAGAATCCCGTCCAGGGTTTTGCACAGGGCGTGCAGGTCGGTGTGGGCGCCGCCGGCAGGCTCGGGAATGACCTCGTCAATCACCCCAAGCTCCAGCAAGTCGGCGGCGGTGAGCTTCATCACGTCGCAGGCCTCGTCGCTGCGGGAGGAGTCCTTCCACAGAATGGCGGCAAAGCCTTCGGGAGAGAGTACGGAATAGACGGCGTTTTCCAGCATCAGCACCTTGTTGCCCACGCCGAGGGCCAGGGCTCCGCCGCTGCCTCCCTCGCCGGTCACAATGGAGATCACCGGGACTGTCAGGGAGGAGGAGAGGGCCAGGGTACGGGCAATGGCCTCCCCCTGTCCCCGGGCTTCGGCCTCCAGGCCGGGATAGGCGCCGGGGGTATCAATAAAGGTAATGACAGGGCGGCCGAATTTTTCCGCCTGCTTCATGAGACGCTGGGCTTTGCGGTAGCCTTCCGGGGAGGGCATTCCGAAGTGGTAGGCCAGGTGCTCCTCCAGCGTGCGGCCCTTCCGGTGGCCAATGACGGTAACGGGACGGCCGTGGAACAGGGCAATGCCGCCCAGAATGCTGCCGTCGTCCTGACACAGCCGGTCTCCCCGCTGCTCGAAAAAGTCGGTAAAGAGGGCGGCGATCAAATCAGCGGTGCCGGGCCGCTCCTGATGGCGGGCCAGTGCTACCCGCTGGGCAGGGGTCAGCTTATTTTCCACGGTCGCTCCCTCCTTTTCCATGAAGTCTCAGCAGCCGGATCAGGGTGTCCCGCAGATGGGTACGGGGGACAATGGCATCCAGGAAGCCGTGTTCCAGCAGATACTCTGCCCGCTGGAAGCCCTCAGGCAGTTTTTCCCCAATGGTCTGTTCAATGACACGGGGGCCTGCAGAGCCGATGAGCGCCCCAGGCTCAGCCAGCATGATGTCTCCCAGGCTGGCAAAGCTGGCGGTGACGCCGCCGGTGGTGGGGTGGGTGAGGACAGAGATAAACAGACCGCCCTTTTGGGAAAAGCGCTCCAGGGCTGCGGAGGTTTTGGCCATCTGCATCAAAGACAGAATGCCCTCCTGCATCCGGGCGCCGCCGCTGGCGGAGAAGAGGATGAGGGGGAGCTTGTATTTTTCGGCAAACTCCACCAGCCGTGTGACCTTTTCTCCCAGGGCGGCGCTCATGCTGCCCATGAAGAACCGGTTGTCCAGGGCGCCGACCGCAACCTTCTGGCCGCCGATGCGGCCGGTGGCGGTGACGACGCCCTCATTCATACCGGTGCGATGGCGGGCCTGCTCCAGTTTTTCACGGTAGCCGGGGAAGGAGAGGGGATCGTTGGAGGTGAGGTTGCCGTCCAGCTCCCGGAAGGTCCCTTTATCCAGTACCAGGCTCAGCCGGTAATAGGCCCCGATGGGGTAGTGATGGCCGCACAGGGGGCAGACGTACCGGGCAATGACCAGATCCCGGCGGCGCACCACGCCGCCGCAGGCAGGACAAGTCTCTTCGGTGTGGGCGGGGGCGGGAGAGGTACCCCGAAGGGCCTTCAGGGAGAGCAGCTTCTGCCGCCGCTGAGCAAAGACGTTGCTCATGCCTTAGCTTCCTCCTCTCCGCTGCGGCTCCAGGCCAGCAAGGTGTCCATGTTGGCCTCCAGATAGCCGGTGGTGTAGTTGCCCCGGACAAAGTCGGGGTGGTACATGATCTGGTGAAGCAGATCGGTGTTGTTGACCGGCCCGTCAATGATCAGTTCCTCCAGCGCCCGGCGCATTCTGCGGATGGCCTCCAGCCGGGTGGGGGCGTACACAATGAGCTTGGCCATCAGAGAGTCATAATAGGGAGGGAGGGTGTAGCCGGTATACAGGCCGGTATCCAC
The DNA here is from genome assembly GCA_944383125.1 of uncultured Flavonifractor sp. Classification (GTDB taxonomy): domain Bacteria; phylum Bacillota; class Clostridia; order Oscillospirales; family Oscillospiraceae; genus Flavonifractor. The sequence continues at coordinate 1,590 of CALWOK010000059.1, read as the reverse complement.
CCGCACCCCATACCCGCCGGGGAGATGGACAAAGTCAATCTTGCCGGGGCAGGGCTGGAAGTTGTGCAGGGGGTCTTCCGCATTGATGCGGCACTCAATGGCATGGCCCTGGAGGGAAATCTCCTCCTGGGTACGGGACAGGGACAGCCCGGAGGCGATCCGGATCTGCTCCCGCACCAGATCCATACCTGTGACCAGCTCGGTGACAGGATGTTCCACCTGGATACGGGTGTTCATCTCAATAAAATAGAAGTTGCCCTCCTGATCCAGCACGAACTCGATGGTGCCGGCATTCACATAGTGGGCGGCCCTGGCGGCTGCCACGGCGGCGGCGCCCATTTTTTCCCGCAGCTCGGGGGTGAGGGCCTTGGAGGGGGACTCCTCAATGAGCTTCTGGTTGCGCCGCTGGATGGAACAGTCCCGGTCCCCCAGCTGGATCACATTGCCCTGCTGATCGGCCATGATCTGGAACTCGATGTGGCGGGGGTTGAGGATGAGCTTTTCTAAGGACATCTCCCCGCTGCCGAAGCAGGCCACCGACTCGCTGCGGGCCTCCTCAAAGAGGGGGATCAGCTGGTCAGGTTCAAAGACACGGCGCATTCCCCGGCCGCCGCCGCCGGCGGCAGCCTTGATGAGGACAGGATAGCCGATGGCGTCGGCCAGCTCCTTGGCCTGCTGGGCGGTGTCCACCGCGCCATCGGAGCCGGGTACCACAGGCACCCCGGCTTTCTGCATCAGCTTGCGGGCGGCAGCTTTGTTGCCCATGGCCCGGATCACGTCGCCGGAGGGGCCGATAAAGGCAATGCCGGCCTGGGCGCAGGCGTCGGCAAACGCGGCATTTTCCGACAAAAAGCCATAGCCGGGATGGATGGCGTCACAGCCGGTGGCCTGGGCCACCGTGAGGATGGCATCCACATTGAGATAGCTGTCTGCCGAGCGGGCAGGGCCGATACAGTAGGACTGCTCCGCCAGCTGAACATGGAGGGCATTGGCATCGGCCTGGGAATATACCACCACAGGTTCGATATCCAGTTCCCGGCAGGCCCGCAGCACCCGGACGGCAATCTCGCCCCGGTTGGCGATCAAAATACGCTTAAACATGGAATCACCCTTCCCGGTAGCGGATGAGGGGGTCGCCAAAGGATACCAAAGCCCCGTCCTCCTGAAGGATGGCCTCGATGGTGCAGTCACAGGGGGCGTGCACCTCGTTCATCATCTTCATGGCCTCCATGAGGCAGACAGTCTGTCCCTTCTTGACCTTATCACCTACTTTGACAAAAGGCTCGGCGTCGGGGGAGGGGGCGGCATAGAAGGTGCCCACCAGGGGGGCGGTGATGCAGGGACCCTCAGGCTGGGGAGCGGGGGCGGCAGCGGCGGGCGCCGGCACAGGGGCGGCGGCAACCGGAGCGGCAGCCGGAACGGCTCCCTTGCCCAGCTCCAGGGAAAAGTCCTTGGTGGACAGCTTGAGGGTGGTGGCGGTGCTGGCGTCAAAACGAGCCATCAGCTCGAAAATTTCTTGATTGGTCATAGCTGCTCCTTTCGGAAAAAAGGCACCGGTTTGCACCGATGCCCGTTTTTTCCCATCTTACT
>CALWOK010000058.1 GCA_944383125.1 uncultured Flavonifractor sp. | reverse complement strand
GAGCCGGTGAGCCAGCCGTCATCCTCCAGCAGATTGGCCAGGTCGGCCTTCACAGCCTCCAGCGTCAGATTGTCCGGCAGGGCATTGAAGTGGATTGTCAGTTCCATGGGAAGTTCCTCCTTATGTGTCCTGGCTGTGTTTCAGCCGCTCTGCCTGGTCTGCGGTAATCAGCCCGTCAATGATGTCGTCCAGGTCGCCGTTCATAACGTTTTCCAATTGATAGAGGGTCAGACCAATGCGGTGGTCGGTGAGCCGTCCCTGGGGGAAATTATAGGTGCGGATGCGCTCATTGCGCATCCCGGTCCCCACCTGGCTGCGCCGCTCGTCTGTCACCGCCTGTTCCTGTTCCCGCACCTTTTCCTCATACAGCCGGGAACGGAGAATCTGCATGGCCTTGTCCCGGTTCTGGAACTGGCTGCGCTCCTGCTGGCACTCCACCACCGTACCGGTGGGCTTGTGGATGAGCCGGACCGCCGAAGAGGTTTTGTTGACATGCTGGCCCCCTGCTCCGGAGGAGCGGAACACCTGCATTTCAATATCCGCCGGGTTGAGGTCAAAGTCCACCTCGTCCACCTCGGGCAGCACTGCCACCGTCACCGTAGAGGTGTGAATCCGCCCCCCCGACTCGGTCTCCGGCACCCGCTGCACCCGGTGTACCCCGCTCTCAAATTTCAGCCGGGAATAGGCTCCATCCCCCATAATGGTGAAACAGATTTCCTTGACCCCTCCCAGCTCGGTTTCGTTGACCGAGTCCACCTCCACCTTCCACCGGCGGCCGTCGGCATACATGGAATACATCCGGAAGAGGGAGTGGGCAAACAGGGCCGCCTCCTCTCCCCCTACCCCGGCCCGGATTTCCACAATGACGTTTTTGCCGTCATTGGGGTCCCGGGGCAGCAGCAGAATGCGGATTTCATCCTCCAGCCGGACCAAATCCTCCTTGGCCTGCTGGTACTCCTCCTGGGCCAGTTCCTTCATGTCGGGATCGCCCATCAGTGCTTCGGCGTCCTTCAAATCCTGCTGGCGGCGGCAGTAGGTACGGTAGGCCGTCACCACCGGCTCCAGCTCCCGCTGCTCCTTATTGAGTTTTGTCACCAGGGCCGGGTCGTTATAGGTTTCCCCTGCCCCCAGCTGGGCTTCAATGTTGGCAAAATGAAGCTCCAGGGCCTTTAGTTTTTGCAGCATATCCAAATTCTATCACCTGTCAAAGAGAAAAGACTTTACCAGTGCAAAGGGTTCCCGGAAAAACATCTGCACCCGGGAGGGGAAGTGGCTCACCGGCGCCGCCAGGGTAGAGAGGGTATGGGTTCCCCCCGCAGCCCGTTCCCACAGCATTCGGATGCGGGTGAGGTGAAAGTCGCTGGACACCAGCAGCACCTTTCCCGCCCCTTCTTCTATCTCCCCGCTGCGGAACAGGGCCAGGGTGTTGTTGATATTCTGCCAGGTATTGCGGGACTGATCCTCCCGGATAATCTGCTCCGGGTTCACCCCATGCTCTGTCAGATAGTCAAACATGGCCTGGGCCTCACTCTGGTGCTCGTCGTCCCCCTTGCCGCCGGAAACCACCACCGTCATATCCGGGTGCTCCTCCAGGTAATCCAGAGCGGTGTCCAGCCGGTCCCGCAGCAGGATGGAAGGCCCGTCCGGCTCCACCTTGCAGCCGAAAATCACCATTACCTCCGGCGCTCCCGCCCCCTCCGCAAGAGAGGTGCGGCCGCCCAAAAGCACAATGGCCTCCAGGATGGCAAAAGCAAGCACTCCCAGCGCCGCCGCAGCCAGCAGCAGCTTCATCCACAGGGGCCGGCGCCGCCCTCCATAGGGGTGGTAGGCATGTTTTCTCATATTCACCCCTTTGCCTCCTCCAGTTCCGCCGCAAGGGTTTCCCACTTGACATACAGGGCGGCAATTTCCTCCTCCAGGGCCTTTTGCTCCTCGTATACCTTTTGCAGCTCCAGGTAGTTGGAGGAGACCTCCTCGGCTTTCAGGGACAGCTCATACTGCCGTTCCTCCGCCTTGGCTACCGCCCGCTCTGCCGCCGCCACCTGCTTCTCCAGCTCCTTGGTGCCGCCGGGGCGCTTGGGTTTTTCCTTTTTGGGCTTTTCCTGCTCTACCTTTGCGGGGGGAGCCACCTGCGCTTTGGCCCGCTCCCGGGCCGCCCGGAATTCCTCAAAAGTACCCCGGAAGTCGGTAATGGCCCCGTTCTCCAGCATCCAGATCCGGGTGGCAAACTGCTTGATGAAATAGCGGTCGTGGGACACAAAGAGCAGGTTGCCCTCATACGCACTTACCGCCTCCTCAATCCACTCCCGGCTGGCAATGTCCAGGTGGTTGGTGGGCTCGTCCAAAATCAGCAGGTTGATGTTCTCATCCATCAGCATACACAGCCGCAGACGGCTCTGCTCCCCGCCGGACAGGGCGGATACCGGCTTGAACACATCCTCCCCCCGGAAATTGAAAGCCGCCAGCCGGTTGCGGGCCGTCTGGGTGGAGCAGTCCTGTTCATACAGCATGGTGTCCACCAGGTTGCGCTCCGGGTGGGAAAAATGGATGATCTGTGGCAGGTAGCCCACCTTTACAGTCGGCCCCATTTTCAGCTTTCCGGAATCGGGCGTCTCCTCCTTCAGGAGGATTTTCAGTAAGGTGGATTTGCCGGTGCCGTTGTCCCCCAGCAGGGCAATACGCTCCCCCCCTACTACCTCCAGATTTACATGGTCAAAGAGGGTGCGCCCGTCAAAGGACTTTTTCAGCTCCTTGATGGTAAGCACCTCGTCTCCCCGGAACTCCCGCTCCCCGAATTTCAGGTCCAGGCGGCGCTCCTTGGTGGGTTTGTCGGTGGTGCGCAGCCGCTCAATCCGCTTTTCCATGGACTGGGCCCGCTTAAAGGTCTTGTCGTTGCCGGAATAGGCCCACACCCGCAGCTGCTGGGCGGCCTTCTCCAGCTGCTCAATCTTGGCCTGTTCCTTTTCGTACTGCTTGAGTTTCTCCTGATAGCGGTGCTCCTTCTCTGCCACATAGAAGGAATAATTGCCCTCATAAAATTCCGCCTTGCCCTCCTGAATCTCAATGACACGACGGACCACCCGGTCCAGAAACCAGCGGTCATGGGAGATGGCAAGGACAGTGCCTTTATACTTGTCCAGGTACTCCTCCAG
>CALWOK010000057.1 GCA_944383125.1 uncultured Flavonifractor sp. | reverse complement strand
TCTGACCCATCAGAAGAAATATAACTACGGGGCAGAGGAAAAGGTCTGTCTCACCGACCACCACGAGGCCATCATCGACCGTGACCTCTGGAATACAGTACAGGCCGAGCTGGCCCGGCGGAACCGTCATGGGCAGTTGGGCGTAGGTCATGGGAACCGTTATGTGTTTTCCGGAAAGATCAAATGCGGACTGTGCGGCAGCAGCTTTGTGTCCCGAAAAAAGCACTACCAGAACGGCACATTCACCAAGAAGTGGTGCTGCTTTACCGCTGTTCAGGAGGGGACAAGCCACCTGGACCCTATGGGAAATGCAGTAGGCTGCGACATTGGCCAGCTCGTCCGGGATGACTTTGCTCATAAAGTGCTGAACACCGCCGCAGGAGCCGTTCTGACTTCCCACAGATGGGCCACAGGGCAGATCACCGCCTGCACCAAGGCGGAGATCCAACGCAGTGAAACTACCGGCGAGGACAACGCCGAAAAACTGGAATATGAGATCCAGCAGGTGAAGCAGAAAAAGGAGGGTATCCTGGATGCCTTCTTTTCCAAAGACATTACGAAAGAGGAGATGAGATGGATGAACGAACGCTATGACTGTCAGCTGGGGGAACTTCAGGCTGCTCTGCGTGCCGCCCGAGAACGGGATCAGCTGAGCTATGAGACTGAAACGCTGCAGAGCGATGTAAAAGCACACCTCAAGGCGCTGCTGGACAGGGAAGTGGACGAGCCCTTTCAGAAAGAAATTCTGGATACGATGATCGTGTACCCGGGCCGCCGTCTGGAGGTGCGGCTGAACCTGCTGCCCGCCAAATGGCGCTTTGTTCTGGATGCGATTGCCCATATCCGCCGCCAAAGCGGGTGTCATTATGACTCTTCTGTCCCGATATCGGTGAGCACACCCTTCAGCTCAGGGTAGGGCATGGCATACCGCTGGGACAGGTAGCGCAGAGAGGCTCCCAGCTCGCCGTCGGGCCCGCCATACTGGCTGATGATAAAGGAGGCCAGCTTGGGATTGGGTGTGGCGATTTTTACCGGATATTGCAGCTTTTTCTCATAAAGAAACATTAGTTCTGACCCCCTTCCTCATAGTTCCAGGGCCAGGGGCCTTCCAGCCAGGAGGCCCAGTTGGCGGCGTTGGCGGCGGCAGACTGGGTGAGGGGGCCGTGGGCGGCCTCATACTTGGTACGGGCTTGCTGCTCCAGGGCGGCATACTGCTGGAAGAGGGCAAAGGCCTCACGGTCCTCCTGATGGGTATCCAGATAAAGGCCCAGCTCCTGCAGCACAAACTCCAGGGCCTGCAGCTCGGCCAGCTGGGTACCCAGCACCTTGACCGCCTCCTCTTTGATATGGAAGGGCAGGTTCAGACCGGGAAACAGGGTGCCGTTGGACAGGGCGTCCTGCTGGCTGTAGCGCTTGGCATTGGCCGGCTGAAAGGGGACATAAGGGACCGCCAGGGGTGCGCACTGGGGCAGCTGGCCCTGACCGTCCTCACAAAGACCGGGGGTCTGGGAATTGTTTTGGGGATACAAAGGGTGTCCCTCCTTAAATGAATTGGAGCGGGGCGGCAGCCCCGTCCAGCCCATCCTATGCCGCAGGTCGAAAAAAGGCCCCTGCCGGGACCGGCAGGGGTGTGGTTCAGGACAGCTTTACCTTGGCCACAATCACCGTGATCGGGCCGGGGGCGGTGAGGGCCACCCGGGGGGCGTGGAGATCCTGGGGCCAGACAATATAAAAGGTACCGGGACGGATGGTAAGGGTATCCCAGTCTGTGGTGAAGAACTGGATATCCGGGGTGTACTCGCTCAGCTGGGTAAGGGGGGCGTCAGGCAGGGAATAGCCCATCCCCTCTGTACCCGACACCACATACTGGATATCGGCATAATCCCTGTGGCACTCCAGCTTGCACTGGGCAGGCAGCTTGGTGTCCACATCAAACCGGGTTGCATACAGGTTGTCCCCCTCAATATCCACCCGCTGGCCAGGGGTAAGGGTGTCCGGGTCTGCCGCTGCCAGCCACTCCAGCGCCTGCTGGAACCGCCGGCCCAGGCCGTAGTATAGGGATGCGTTTTGCAGCTTGTCAATCACCATGGGTACCACCTCCATTAGTTCTGTCCCTATCTTACTGCCCTGTCGGGAAAAAGGCAACAGGAACTTGGACTTTCTGCCGGTTCCATGGTAAAATGATCCCGCTCGTTTCTTCTATCCTGTGGGGTCGGCGCATATGCTCCTGTGGATAGGGGGGAGCGGCATGAGACACTTGGGAAGCTGGGCGCTTTTGTGGGTGCTGGCCCTGGGGACGGTGTATTTCCTGGCCCTGTTTCCGGGCAATAGGGTGGAGACATTTGCCCCAGGACAGGGAACAGAGCCTGTTCTGGTGCTGGACGCCGGCCACGGCGGGGAAGACGGGGGCGCGGTTTCCTCCGCAGGCACCAAGGAGAGCGATATCAACCTGGCCATTGTCACCAGGCTGGATTTGCTGCTGGGGCTGTACGGCAGGGCGCCGGTGGTGCTGCGCGCTGCCGACTGCTCTCTCCACGACCCGTCGGCGGACACCCTGCGGCAGAAAAAAACCTCTGACCTGAAAAACCGGGTGGCGGCGGTGGAAGAGGTGGAACAGGGCGTGCTGCTGAGCATCCATCAGAATATGTTTACCGATGCCAGATACCACGGGGCGCAGGTCTTTTTTGCCCCCACAGAGGGCAGCCAGGAACTGGCGGTCCACACCCAGGAGGTGCTGCGGCAGGCGGTGGACCAGGGCAACACCCGGCAGGCCAAGCCCATTCCGGACACGGTATATCTCATGAACCACATCAGCTGCCCCGCCATTCTGGTGGAATGCGGGTTTCTCTCCAACCCGGAGGAGGCGCAGAGGCTGGCTGCCCAGGGCTACCAGCTCCAGCTGGCGGCCGCCCTTGCCGGGGCGTGGCTGCAATATCAGACCTGGCATCCATAAGACATCACCAAAGAAGGGAAGGACGTCCCATCTATGAAGAGCAAAACCATGTTTTACTGTACCGAATGCGGCAACGAGCTGCCCAAGTGGGCAGGGCAGTGTCCCGCCTGCAAGGCGTGGAACACCATTGTGGAGCAGCCTGCCGAGTCCAAGCGGAAAAGCCCGTCGGCAGCGGCGGCGGTGGGGGAGCGGCGGGGAATTGCACGGCCCCGCCGGATGGACGAGGTGGAGACCACCCGGGAGCTGCGGTTTGCCACCGGCATGAGCGAGCTGGACCGGGTGCTGGGAGGCGGGGCGGTACAGGGCTCCCTGGTGCTGGTAGGCGGCGCCCCCGGCATTGGCAAGTCCACCCTGATGCTGCAAATCTGCCATAACCTGTGCCGGTTTGCCCAGGTGCTCTATGTGTCGGGGGAGGAGTCGGAGCGGCAGATCAAGCTGCGGGCAGAACGGCTGGGGGTAAAAGGGGAGGCCCTTTACCTGCTGGCAGAAACCAATCTGGAGGACGTGGTGGAGGCGGTGGACCAGCTGAAACCCGACGTACTCATTGTGGACTCCATCCAGACCCTGTACAACGCCGAGCTGTCCGCCGCCCCCGGCAGTGTGGGCCAGGTGAAGGACTGCACCCTGGCCCTGATGAATCTGGCCAAGGGCCACGGCATCACCGTCTTTGTGATCGGCCATGTAAATAAGGAAGGCTCCATTGCCGGGCCAAAGGTGCTGGAGCATATGGTGGACTGTGTGCTCTATTTTGAAGGGGAGGGCCAGAACTCCTACCGCATCCTCCGGGCCGCCAAAAACCGCTTTGGGGCCACCAACGAAATCGGCGTATTTGAAATGGGGGACGGAGGGCTGACGGAGGTACCCAACCCGTCGGAAATGCTGCTGTCCGGACGGCCCCAGGACACCCCCGGCACCTGCGTGACCTGCGTTATGGAGGGGGTGCGGCCGGTGCTGGCAGAGGTACAGGCCCTGCTGGCCCCCACCAGCTTCAACGTCCCCAGGCGCACCTGCAACGGCTTTGACTTCAACCGGGCCAATCTGCTGCTGGCGGTGCTGGAAAAGCGGGGCGGGCTGATGGTCAGCTCCTGCGACGCCTATATCAATGTCATTGGCGGCCTGACTCTGGACGAGCCTGCCGCCGACCTGGCCATGGTGGTGGCTCTGGCCTCCAGCTTCCGGGACCGGCCGGTGCCTGGGGATCTGGCGGCGGTGGGGGAGGTTGGCCTGACCGGAGAGCTGCGCTCGGTGAACGCCCTGGGCCAGCGGCTCAGCGAGGTACACCGGCTGGGCTTTACCAAATGCCTGGTACCTGAGCGCACCGGGGCCAAGCTGGAGGTGCCAAAGGGCCTGCAGCTCATCCGTGTGCGCAACATCCGGGAGGCCCTGGCCTTTTTGTAAGTAAAGGGGCTGTACTTCCGGGGGGCGAAATTTTTGGATAAGAAGCAACTCTCTCTTGCAAACAAGCGGAAAATAGGATATACTACCGATATCCTAGAAAGTTGGAGGTATTCTCCCTATGGCTCAGATCACCAAAGATACCATCATCGGCGATATTCTGGACATCGCTCCTGAGACCGCTCCCATCTTCCTGTCCATCGGCATGCACTGCCTGGGCTGCCCCTCTTCCCGGGGTGAGACGGTGGAGGAAGCCTGCATGGTTCACGGCGTGGACGTGAACGAGCTGCTGGACAAGCTGAACGCCAACGTGGGCGCTGCCCAGTAAAAAGCAACGGAAAAGGAGCGGCACTGCCGCTCCTTTTTTGATAGGAGGTGACCGGAATGCGTCCCATTCAGCTGTCTCCCCGGCTGTGTTCTGTAGCGGAGCAGGTGCCGAAGGGGGCAAACTTTGCCGATATCGGTACAGATCACGCCTATTTGCCGGTGTGGCTTCTCCAGCGGGGAGTCATTGACCGGGCTTTGGCCTGCGACCTGCGGCAAGGCCCCCTGAACCGGGCCAGAGCCACGGCAGAAAAGTACGGCCTGACAGAGGCCATGGAGTTCCGGCTGTGCGACGGTCTGACGGGGGTGCGCCCCGGCGAGGCGGATACCATCGCCATTGCCGGTATGGGGGGAGAGACTATCGCTGATATCCTGGCTGCCGCCCCCTGGGTGTGGCGGGAGAATTGTCTGCTGCTGCTCCAGCCCATGAGCGCCCAGCCCGAGCTGCGCCAATGGCTCCAGACCCACGGCTATACCATTGCCCGGGAGCTGCTGAGCCAGGAGGGGGATACCCTTTACACCACCTTTGTGGTACAGGCCGGGCCGATGGCAGCGCTGTCCCCGGCAGAGCAGTGGGCCGGGCGGCAGGTGAGGGGCGAGGATGCCCCTCTGCGGACCGACTATCTGAACCGGTTGATTGCCCAGACGGCCCGGGCGGTGGAGGGGCTGACCCGCTCCACCCGGCCGGAGGACAGGGTGCGGCTGGATGCCCTGCGGCAGGTTCACTGCGGCCTGCTGGAGTTGAGAGAGGAGTGGCTTTCATGGCAACGGTAAGAGAAATATATCAATATCTGGACAGTATGGCCCCCTTTTCCCTGCAAATGGACTTTGACAATGCCGGGTTTCTGGTGGGTCGGGGGGACCGGCCGGTGGACAAGCTCCTGGTCAGTCTGGACATTACAGAAGAAGTGGTGGCCGAGGGGGCCGAGCTGGGGTGCCAGCTCATTGTGTCCCACCATCCGGTGATTTTCTTCCCCCGGAAGTCGGTCACCGATGCCGACCCCGACGGGCGGGTGCTCCTCTCCCTGGTGGAGCACAACATGGCCGCCATCTGCGCCCATACCAACCTGGATGCGGTGTGGGGCGGGGTGAATGACGCTCTGGCCCGCAAGCTGGGCCTTACCTCCATAGAACCGCTGAAGCAGGACGGGGTAGACGGGGCCGGGCGGCCCTACGGCATCGGCCGGGTGGGCAATACCGCCGGGGTGCCTCTGTATGCCCCCGCCTTTGCCGCATTCGTCAAGGAGACCCTTGGCTCCAACGGGGTCCGCTTTGTGGACGCCCGCCGTCCGGTGCGCCGGGTGGCGGTAGGGGGCGGCGCCTGCGCCGACATGCTGCGGGATGCCCTGGCCATGGGGTGCGATACCTTTGTCACGGCCGATGTAAAGTATAACAGCTTTCTGGATGCCAAGGCGCTGGGGGTAAACCTGATCGACGCCGGACATTATCCCACCGAGCAGGTGGTGGTGCCGGTGCTGGCCAAGTGGCTCAGCGACGGCTTCCCCAAGGTGGAGGTACACACCACCCAAACCCATAAAGAGGTGTTTTCCTACCTGTAAGGGCTTGTCAAGCGTCAGAAAAAGTGATAAACTGGTTGCGCTGATTTTCGACGAGAAGGGAACGATACCATGTCAGGACATTCCAAGTGGCATAATATTCAGAAGACCAAGGGCGCAGCCGATGCCAAGCGCTCTCAGATGTTTACCAAAATCGCCCGTGAGATGATTGTGGCCGTCAAAACCGGCGGCAGCGGCGATCCCAATAACAACTCCCGTCTGGCCACCGTCATTGCCAAGGCCAAGGCGGCCAATATGCCCAACGACAACATCAAGCGCACCATTGACAAGGCGCTGGGTTCAGGCAACACCGACAGTTATGAGAACGTGGTGTATGAGGGCTACGGACCCTCCGGCGTGGCTGTCATTGTGGACGCCCTTACCGACAACCGCAACCGCACTGCCCCTGAGGTGCGCCACCTGCTGGACAAGTACGGCAAGGGCCTGGGCGCCACCGGCTGTGTGTCCTGGTCTTTTGACCGCAAGGGCGTTATCGTCATTGAGAAGGAGGATCTGGACGAGGACACCGTCATGATGGACGCTCTGGACTGCGGCGCCGATGATATGCAGGTGGAGGATGAGGTCTTTGAGGTGTACACCGATCCCGATGCCTTTGGCAGCGTGGTGGCCGCCATGCAGGAGAAGGGCTACACCTTTGTTCAGGCCGCTGTGGAGATGGTACCTCAGAACTATGTCAAGCTGACAAGTGAAGAGGACATCAAGAATATGGAAAAGCTGATTGATCTCCTGGAGGACAACGACGACGTGCAGAACGTCTGGCACAACTGGGACCAGGATTGAGCATACAGCAACAGGAGCCTGCCGCATTGGCAGGCTCCTGTTTTCTTTACGGGACATATTCAAAGTGGCGGAAGAGCCATTTGCCCGCTTTGCTGCCCAGCACCAGAGCGATGGGCAGGACCAAAACCGCAAAGGGCAGAAGGACCATCAGCGGATTCCAGGCGGCAAAGGCGAACAGGGCGGAGACGTCGGACAGGGCGTCCCACAGGAAGGCATACAGCCGCCAGGCCAGGAGCATCGCCAGAACCATGCCTGCCGTCTCCAGCAGGGAGGCCCAGTTCAGCCGGGAGACCGGCCTGAAATCCCGCCGGGGCAGGGGAGTCCCTTTTACCTCCTGTTCCAGCAGGGCGGCGTAGCCCTCCAGGCTGTCCGCTTCGCCGGTGTGGGTGCGGCTGAGCCGCTCATAGGACGTGATGGCCTCCCGCAGCCGCTGCCGCAGGGCAAAGGCGGCCCCTGGGGCGTTGGTCTGGTAATCCTCGGTCATGGAGCGGATCTCCTCCAGGGTAAACCCCGCCTTCCGCAAAGTGGCAATGGCCTTCAACCGGTCCACATCAGCGGGGGAGAAGTCCAGCCAGGTCCGCCCGCCCCGCCGCTGGGTCTGGGGTGAGAACAGCTTCTGCTGAAGATAGAACCGCACCGCCCGCTCGGTCAGGCCCGTCTGGGCGCATACCTCTTTTATTTTCATGGCAATCCCTCCTTGGGTAAGGCCAGTGTATCATCTGACGTAAGGGAAGAGTCAAGGGGGTTTTGCAAAAAACACGGCCCGGAGCGATCTGCTCCGGGCCGTCCTGTCTGCAAGTAAGCCTGTAAGCCGGGTTCTGTCCTTTAAGACAGCCATCTATCTCGACGCACCGTTGCCGGTACGCTCCAGCCGCCTCCCCGGGACGGCCGGGCCAGCCTGTTGTCCCTCCACGGCGTTGCTCCGGATAGAGTTTACAGCGACGGACGCTTCCACGCCGTCGGGTGAGCTCTTACCTCACCTTTCCACCCTTACCTCGTCGGCGCAAGCTCCAGATCCCTCGCTTCACCGCAAGCGGCAAAGCTCGCTCCTTCCGCTGCGCCTCCTCTCCCCACGAAAGCAAACGCTTTCGCGGGGGCCCCTTTAT
>CALWOK010000056.1 GCA_944383125.1 uncultured Flavonifractor sp. | reverse complement strand
CCGGGATCAGGCCTATCCGCCGGAGCGGCTTACCCTGGAGCTGGAAGAGGGCCTTATCATCCGGGGCAGCAGCGCCCTGCTGACCCGTCTGCTGCAAAACCTCATTGACAACGGCTTCAAGTACGGCAAAGAGGGGGGGCAGGTGTGGGTGAGCACCCAAAAGCCCGGGGAAGAGATCCGGCTGTCCGTCCGGGACAACGGCATTGGCATTCCAAAAGAGCAGCAGGATCAGATCTGGCAGCGCTTTTATCAGGTGGATGCCGCCCGCTCCCATGACAGGGGGGCTGGGTTGGGGCTGTCTATGGTGCAGAAGATTGCCCAGACTCATGGGGGCTGGATGAGCGTGGAAAGTGTGCCTGGCCTGGGCAGTCAGTTCACCCTCCACCTGCCGGTACAATCATAAAAATATTTCCTACATTTCATGTAGGTTTCATAAACCGGTGCTACAATGACACCAGCAACAGGAAAGGAGACCACATCATGAAACGAAGGACTGTGATTTGCACCTCTGCCATGCTGGCCCTGGCGCTGGCCGGCTGCACCAACGGGACTGGCAGTACCGCAGGCCATATGGAATATATCGGGCTGGATGCAGCCAAGGCAGTGGCTCTGGAGGTAGCCGGCATCCAGGAAGGGGAGGCTACCTTCTCCACCACCGGACTGGACCAGCGCAATGGCATCCATTATTATGCGGTAGACTTTACGGCGAATGGCCAGAACTACACCTATGACATTGACGCTGTCACCGGTGTGGTCATTGACAGCAGTGTGACCGGAGACAACCAGCAGACCCTCAGTACGGATGACCAGACCACCGCAAGTGCGGCTCCTGCGCCCACGCCCACCCCCGCTGGAACTGCCCAAGGTACCACCGCTGTGGCAGATCCCCTTCCGGTGGTCAGCCAGGCGACGCCCACCCCCGGCGGCAACAGCCAGACCACCGCCCAGCAGAGCGCCGGGATCACGGCGGACCAGGCCAAGCAGGCGGCGCTGAGCCATGCGGGCCTGTCCGGCAGTCAGGTCACTTTTGTGAAGGCCAAGCTGGACTGGGACGACGGCCGCAGGGTGTATGAGGTGGAGTTTTACGATACCTCTTACAAAGAATACGATTATGAAATTGACGCCTCCACCGGAGCGGTAGTCAAGTTTGACTATGATGCGGAGTACGCCATCCCCCAGACCTCCGGCGGTCAGAGCATCACGGCGGACCAGGCCAAGCAGAAGGCCCTGTCCCAGGTACCTGGAGCCACCGTCAAGGACATTTATCAGTTTGAGACCGACTATGACGACGGCCGCCTGCAATATGAGGGGGAGATCCTCTACAACGGCATGAAGTATGAGTTCCAGATTGACGGCCACAGCGGTTCCATCCAGGAGTGGGAAGCCGAGCCCTTTGGATCTTGACCTGGGAACGATGGACTGTAATGAGAGAAAGGAAGTGCCAGTTATGACTATGAACAAGAAGAATCTGTCCCGCCGCCTGGGTGCTCTGGCGTTGAGCGCCACCCTCCTGACCGGTATGTTCACGCTGGGCGCCGGTGCTGCAAGCCCTATCGGCGTGACCGCCCAGCTCTCCCCACAGCTTACCATTGTGGTGGATGGTGTCAGCCGTGATTTTTACACCGTCAACGGCACAGAAGCCCACCCCATTCTGTACAATGGCACCACCTATCTGCCCGTCCGGGCCATCGGTGAGCTGATGGGCAAGAATGTAAACTGGGACCAGTCCACCCTCACCGTTACCATTGGCGGAACCCGTACCACGGCGGTTACTGCCGGTACCCCTGATACCACCACGCAGAAGCAGCAAATTTCCGCCAACCTCCGGCCTGACTTTACCATTGTGGTGGACAATGTGACCACCACCTTCCGGGACGTCAACGGCAATGTGGTTTACCCCCTGCTGTACAATGGCTCCACCTATCTGCCGGTCCGGGCCATCGGCGAGCTGATGGGCAAGAGCGTGGCCTGGGATGGGGCTACCGGCACCGTTACCCTCAGCAAAGAGGGCAGCCTTGTCACTGACGCCGACAGCTTCCAGCCCACCAAGCCCACTCCCACTCCTACCCCTACCCCCACACCCGGTACCACCGCCGGAACCATCACGGCGGAACAGGCCAAGACCATTGCCCTGAACCATGCCGGACTGAACAGCAGCCAAGTGACCTTTGTGAAGGCTAAGCTGGACTGGGAGGACGGAAAGCGGGTCTATGAGGTGGAGTTCTATACCGCCAACTACGAGGAGTATGACTATGAGATTGACGCCTCCACCGGTGCGGTGCTCCATTTTGACTATGATGCCGAGTCCTACAGCCCTCCCCAGAACACCACCGGCGCCATGATCGGGGTGGAGCAGGCCAAGCGCATTGCCCTGAACCAGGTTGCCGGCGCCACCGCCTCCCATGTGCGCAAGGCATATCAGGACTATGACGACGGCCGCTGGGTGTACGAGGTGGAGATTGTGTACAATGCCATGGAATACGACTTTGAGATAGACGCCTACAGCGGGAACATCATTTCCCGAGATATTGATTCCATCTATGACTGATGCATAAGCAATGCAGGCGCCCCCTGGCACAAGCCGGGGGGCGCCTTTGGTTTGCCGACGGAACAGGGATATGGACAGATAGGAGGGATATCCCATAAGGCCATTGTCAAATGGGGGACTTTAGGGTAAAATGTAGCACATATGCAGAGAAATGCCCAGGCAGCAGTCTGACAGAGAAGACCAATCCTATGGTACGGGAAGAGGTGTTATATGAATACACAACAGGAAGAACAGGTGGACCGCCATATATGCGCCAACTGCGGCGGCACCATCAAGTGGAACATTGCAAAGCAGCGGCTGGAGTGCGCCTCCTGCCGTACCCCCTATGAGGTCAGGACAACGGTGGAACGGGTGGAAGAGCACGACTTTGCAGGATATGTCCAGCGGGAGGGGGAGAGGGTTTCCTTTCCGGAGACCAGCGTCATTGCCTGCGGCGGCTGCGGCGCCCATATAGCGGTAGATGACACCTGCACCGCCACCGTATGCCCCATGTGCGGCTCCACCCAGCTGCTGGAGCGCCGCCAGGAGGCGGGGGTGCCGCCGGACGGGGTGATTCCCTTCCGGATTGACCAGGACACGGCCCAACAGAATTTTTCCAGGTGGGTCAAAAGCCGTTGGTTTGCCCCCAACCGTCTGAAGCAGGCCTATCAGGCGGGAAAGCTCCAGGGGATCTATCTGCCCTTCTGGACCTTTGACGCCTGTGTCACCAGCCACTACTGGGGCCAGGGCGGTGAAACCTATGTGGTGGAGGACAAAGACGGAAACCGGGATACCAGGATCCGGTGGTTTCCGGTCAGCGGCGTGGTAGAGGGCAGTTATGACGATCTCCAGGTGTGCGCCACCCTGCATGAGGCCAGCCAGGTGGTGGAAAAGGTGCTGCCCTACAACACTGTGGACAACACCACCCCCTTTTCGTCCAGCTATCTCTCCGGCTTTCTGGCTGAGCGCTATGCCGTCCCTGCCACTGAGGCGGTGGAGACGGCCCGGAAACAGGTTTACTCTGACCAGGAGCAGCAGGCGGAGCGGGATATTTTAAGCAGGGGATATGACCGGGCCAGAGTGAGCAGTCTGGACATCACCTACCATACCCTGACCTACAAACATGTGCTGCTGCCAGCCTGGACCTCTGCCTTTGCCTACAACGGCAAGCAGTACATGTACATCATCAACGGGGAGAGCGGAAAAGTAGGGGGACAGCGCCCCTACAGCATTCCCAAAATTGTGGCGGCAGTGGGAGCGGCAGTGGCCGTGGTCGTGGGAGCGGTGCTCCTCCTCACCGGGGCGGCCGCTCCTGGGGCAGCGGCGGCAGACCAGCCGGATGCCCTGATCTGTCAGATGGAATCGCCCTGGCAGAGCTGGGACAATGATATGATAGAGCTGACATAGAAAGAAAGGATGAAAAAATCATGGCATGGTTTGGTCAGGGCAAGGACACCATTGAGTGGGAAGAATTTCGGGATGACGTACTGTTTTACAAGTGGCCTGCCAAGGAGATCAAGCGGGGCTCCCGCCTGATCATCCGTCCGGGACAAAAGGCCATTTTCTATTCCGACGGCATTGTGGGGGCGGTTTTTGAAAACCAGGGTAATTTTGACATTTACACCGATATTGTCCCCTTTTTCTCCACCCTGAAAGGGTGGCTCTCCCTGCGGGGGGACAGCGGCATGCGGGCGGAGGTCTATTTTGTCAATGCCAAGGAGCTGACCCTGCCCTGGGGGACCCGCCAGCGCATCATGATCCCCACGCCGGAGGTGCCCACCGGGGTGCCGGTGGGCTGCAACGGCAATCTGGTGCTGGAATTCCGGGATTACCAGACCTTTATCAACAAGGTGGCAGGGGTGAAGGAGACCTACTCCCTGGAGGATGTGTCCGAGCGCATCATGGGTGAGCTGAACCCGGTGGTGGCCGAGGCCATTCTGGGGGGCGAGCGGCAGATGGGCCTCAATGCCCTGGTGGCACTCCAGCAGAACAGCCGCAAGCTGGGCAAGGCCATTCAGGTGGAGCTGGACAAGGAGCTGAGCGAGTTTGGCCTGGGTGTGGCCGATGTGAACATCCTGGCCTTCCACTATCCGCCCGAAGTACAGCAGATGGCGGAAAAGGTGGCGGCCCAGTCCTTTATCAGCGATGTGAGCAAATATACCGCCGTCAGTATGGCGGACAGCATGGGAACACCGGGCAGCGCCGGCAGCGCCGCCGCTTCCGGTATGGGGATTGCCATGGGGATGCAGATGGCAGGGCAGATGATGGGAATGATGGGACAGCAGCCTGCCGCCCAGCAGCCTGCTGCTGGGGCAACGGGTGGAACTGTGTGCGGCAGCTGCGGCTTCAGCAGCCCTGCGCCCTTCCGCTTCTGTCCCCAGTGCGGTACCCCTGCACCTCAGCAGGCACCCCAGGGGGCTGGGGATCGGTTCTGCCCCACCTGCCGCAAGATGGTCAGCGGCAATTTCTGCCCCGACTGCGGTACGAAAACCGTATAACAGCAGAGAA